>JAHIVR010000176.1 GCA_018816625.1 Nanobdellota archaeon
AGTGGGTATCCATCAGTAAGAACATTCGCTTTAAAGTTATGGAAGGCTTAATAATGAAACCATCAGAAAAAGAAAATCCTAAAAAGAAACGAAATTTAGAACTTGATTCTATTAATAACCTTAATCAATTAAAAGAGTGGTTAAAAAAGAATGTCTAGACTATGGTTAAAATCAAAATTGAATCTATTAATGAGGAACTTTGGATTAGAAGGTTTAGCGTTATCACTAGGCTACTTCTTGCTCTTGGTTTTGCATTAATAAGTTTAAAACAAGCTTTCTTATGTAGTTGAATACTTAGGGTTCACTAAGTGCATAAAATATTCTAGTGTGGTATTATAAAAAAATAAAGAAAATTTAAGCTTAATTCTGTTCTGGAATTGGTGAGGGTTCTTTTTTGGTTAGGGAAACCATCTTTTCAACCGTCCCTAAGTGTTTAACCAAAATAAATTTATTTCCTTCCCAGAATCCTGCTTGATAATACTTCCCGTTCTTTCTTAAGGTTAATTTCATTTTCTAAACTTATAATGATAGTTTCCTAAACTATGGTTTTTAGTAGCTTCTTTCTTGATCCATTCAGGAACAGAATAATCAATTAGAGTTTTATCCTTCTCTAATTGCCTTTGATTAAACTTTAATTCTGCTTTTCCCCTAATCATACAATTTTTTAAATCCATTCTGTCGGTTCTTCTATTGAAGAATTAATTTCCTCTAATTTTTCCTTAATTGCTCTTAATTCGTTAAATATGGCCTCGTTAAGCAATCGTGAAGTTTTGTTTTCGTCGTGTATTGCTTTAAGCCAATTTGTCTGGTTTGTTAGTAATGTCCTTAATTCATTTGTAAGTTTATCTATCATTTTTTACCTCTTTGATTTTTTATAAATTTTTGTAAATCATCTAAAACCTCTTTTCTTCCTAAACTCTTCCCTAAAGCGAAAGAATCTACTCCTAAAATTCTGTTAATTAGATTTATTATTTTCATCTTTCCCGCCTCTTAAAAATATATTTTTCTCTACTTTCTGAAAATCTAACGAAAGTAAATAAACCTAAATCTATCTCGTTGGCTTCTTCAACTGAAGAAACCTCAATAAAATTATCTCTATCTTTTCTTAATCTTAACATCATTTCACCTCGGGGGCTTTTGGGGGTTCTGGTTGTGGTTCTGGTTGTTTCTGGGTCATTCCCCCTCTTAATTGACCTAAAACCATATTCTTTATTATGGCTTCTGCTGAATCTATATCTTCTTCTGGAGCTTCTTCTTGTTCTTGGAATTCTTCTTGTGCTTTAATGAATCCTTCTCTAAAAGAACGCTCAGATATTCTCTGCATTTCTTTTTGTTGTGCTTCAATCTCTTTTTTAATCTCATCACGAATAGCTTTAAGGTCTTTCTCTTTATTAATATCGCTAAGACTACCCCCAGAAGCTTTAATACGGTTAAGCTCAAGACTAAAAATCTCAGATTTAAGACGTTCATTTTCTAGATCTTGGATTTCAATCTGCTCTATTAATCTTTTCTTTCTCTTGGCCAGAAAGTCTTTAACATCAGAATTAAAGGATTCTGGGGCTTTTGGTGGTTCTGGTTGTGGTTCTGGTTCTGGTATTATATAAGTTTCTTTCTTCATTTGTTGGCTCCATTAACTCTTTTATACATCTCTATTCTTTGCTCTAAAATCTTTTTACTAAATCCAAATCTAGTTGCTAATTTTAACTCTATTTCTTCGTGGCTTCTTCCTTCTCTTAACATTTCATCAATTAAAAGGAAAGCTTTCTTTTTATCTGCATAGTAACTCATATTCAACACCTCTTTTATTTAATTCTGCTTTTAATAATACACCGATTGTTTTATAACTTGTCCATTTATACTCTTCATCAAACTCTTCAAATAAAGATAAATTAGAAATACTCTCACTAAATACTTTTAATTCAATAGCCGTTAAATTTTTTATAATTTCTTCCCATTCTTTTATTGTTTTTCCCATTTGTTTAACCTCGTAAGTTTTTTTCTTTTTTTTTCTTTTTTTTAAAAGTTTATAAGTGTTGTGAAAGATATATATATTTTCAATATTGAAAATAAATATATTATTATTGTTTCAACAACAAAACTTAATTAAAAAAGAAAAAAATAAAAAAAATTTAAACGAAGAATCATTAAAAAGTAGTGAGTAACAATTATATAGTAATATACATTTACGGCTTTTATGGTTGAATCTTGGATTATTTCTTTAGCAAACACTTTTCTTTCTGATATTTCACATTATGAGGGAACTTATAGGAATATGAGTGAGGCAGTTAATCGGCTTCAAGTTGAATGGAGAAAAGGAAATACTGCTAATTATAGAGCTCCTTCAGGGGTTAGCTCTGGAGAGATTGTTTCAGATTTAAGCGAAGTAGGTTTAAACGGTCTTTCTGGTTTGTTTGAACACGCATTAGAGATTTACCAGAGTGACGGTTATATCGATTGGGTTTGGAGAACTGTATATTTAGAACAACCAATAACCAACGAATCTCCAAAAGCTCCAGAAACTCAACCATCACCAGAACCACAACCAGATATTCCCTCTTATATTACTCCACCAACAGAAAATAACAATTTTGGTCTTATTATTGCAGGATTAGTTTTAGCTTTTATGGTGACTAAAAAATGACTACTTACGGAATGATTGAAAC
>JAHIVR010000177.1 GCA_018816625.1 Nanobdellota archaeon
CCTTTTATTTTTTTTACTAATTCTTCAGTTGTATCAACAATTTCCTGTATATCCTCAACGGATATTTCTTTTTCCATAGGAAAGTTTTATTTTTCATTCTTAACCTCATATTCATATAGTTTCATTTTACTTCTCCTTCTGGTTGACATTCGTTACAATAACATTCATAGTTTCCTTTTTCATCAATATTTATTTCTGAACCACAACTATAACAAGATGGCGGAATATGAGTTAAGCAACTATCCCTATGTGTCCAGCCCTTTGATAAAAGGAATCCGGCAAATATCTTAAAAGTAAAAGTTTCTATTTTCTGATGAACGAGCTTATGGTATTCTTCTAAATCTTCCGTTAATGCTTTATTAAGCATTCCTTGATTTTGCAAATATTTATCCTTGTCCATTTTTAGTCAACTCCTTCTTTTTCCTCATGTTCAATGCTTTTTCTAATAGCTTCTTTTCCCGTCATTTCTCTCTCCAATGTATCCAATCCAGTATCTGCCTTCGCAAAAAACAGATTAGCTGGTCTATGGCTGTTTCGAGACTTATCTCTCCGTATTTATAGTGTATTAGTATTTGGCGTATGGTCATTTGTTTTTCTGTTCATTTCTTCTTTTTTTGTCAATCCGCATTTTTCGCATCTGAAAAATATATCAAATACATGTTTACAGTTTTTTTCCTTTAATTTTCTTAACCACATACTCCAAAGCATCAGTCCCCTCCAAAAAAATGGCCGCCGGTGCGCCATCTCTTTTATCATGGTAAACAAGATATTTATCTTTATAATATTCCTCGGTTATTTCGTTGTATTCAATAAGTATGCCTTCAATTATAATCCTCATGATTCACCTCTTTTTTTGTTCATAATTTGGACATTTTAGTACTTTATGGGGTGTTTGACTGCACTCTTTTTTGCATGTATCGCATAAACTTTGTTTTTTATTCATTTTTTCTCCTCGATACTTTCAACCTTGGGCATCCTCGCAATATTTTTGTGCTTGGAGTTTTGGGATGTTTTTTTCTCACTCGGTAAAATTCGTTGAAGACAAGCATAGACCCTATTCATACCCCAAACGTTGAAATTTGAAGGCTAAAGTGCCTCATTTTGAGGCATTGTAGAAAAAATTCCTATCTCTTTTTTTCACTTCCGCTATAATCTTCACTATTTCGCCCCCCTTCGTGTTTAATCGAATGTAAATATACTCATGGCAGAAAAAATTTCCGATATCATCTGAAAAATAAATATAACAACTATTATTGTCTTTAACAAAAGTTGCTGCATAACTAAATGCCTGATTTGCCCAATCAGTATTAGCATCGGGTAAGGGGATTAACATATAATCTTCATTTTTTATGGTATAAAATCTTGCCCTGTATTCACTATAAACATACGCAAACTTTTTCAACCAATCATCTATGCAATATTTTTTTATTATGTTTTCTTCTTCTTTTGAATAACTGTCTTCATGGTTTTTGAACTCATATTCCTGCACATAACTGATGCGTTTTATTAAATGATACAACATTTCCTTTTTTAGTTTTATGCCAAAGTCGTCTTGCGTGATTTCTATTACACTTGGATTAACAGGAATACTATTTATTAACACCGCCCCTATTAAAATACCTGCTACGAAAATTATAATTATTTGTAACATTGTTATATCCTTTGTTAATAATGTTTTCATTTTACCACCTCACCTTCCTCCAGCCACTTGGGCTTTTTTCCCTGCTTAAACTCCTCTCCACGCCAGCCGCATGACCGGCACACGCCAAAACCAGTTGACGTTTTTACCAATTTTTTCTTTTTGCACTTAGGACATACTACTAATACTATTAAATTCAAAATTGCTCCTCTTTTATCGGATTGTCTTTTCTCCGCAACCCTGCCGGGCAAATGCAGTTTATATTGTAACCACACTCATTTGTATATCTTCCCCTGCCGTTGCATTTAAGACACATCGTCTCTGTGTAGTCAATCCAATCCCGCCAGTTGTTAAAAAATCTTGACCCATCCTGAATGTAACCCTTTGCAATCCTTTCGCTTTTAAGATAGTTGTCTAAGGCTTTATTTATGTCAACCCAATCTTGGTCTGTTTTGACCGAGGCATTAAAATGTTTTTCAGCCGCTTTCATTCCAACCTTGTTTGGATATTTAGCCCAAATCTTATTAAAGGGGTAATGCGTTTTACTTATCTTCTCTTTACTTATCTTCTCTTTACTTATCTTCTCTTTAGACCGAGGGCTACCCAACTGGTAGGGGAGTAGTAGGGGAGTAGTATGGGAGGGATACTTTTGTAGCGATGGTTTTTCTACCCTTTGATGTTTGTGCATATTCTTTAAAAAGTAGTATTTACCAGCCTTGTATTCTTCCCCATCATATTGAAAAGACAACAATTTACCCAACTTAACCAATTCAGTTAATAAAGAGTTAATATCTACATTTTCATAAGGGAAAATCTGTGCCTTAATCCATTCAGGTCTATTTGGGATAGTAAAAACATTGTCATCTGCTATACCCCAGAGTCCAATATACAAAAGTCTAGCGTGGGGAGTTACTTTTGAGATTTCTTCATCAAGAAAAAATTCAGGGTCAATCATTCTTCTCCTTGCCATTTAAGTTCCTTTTATAAATAGGGTTTAATCATAAATATATCCAGTTATCCCGTATTTCTTTCTCACTTTTGGACGCTGTTTTCTTTCAAATGACTTCTCGCATTTTTCATTGCAAAATAAATTAGAGCAGGGTTTTCCACAATTCCAACACCAGCCTGTAGGTTTCATAAATAGTCCACCTCATTGGGATCAGGAATATATATGTTTAAAAACATACTAGCCCATCGTTTGATTTTTCTCAAATATTCCTCAAATTCTACAGTTGTCAAATCTGTCGTGCTTCTTACTGTTGGAACCTTCCCGTCTTTTAGCAAAAATAACATTTTCAGAGCTATATGAGCTTCATCTTTCGTGTATCCTAAATCTTCAGCAATCATCTTCACGACTACGGCATGATAGTACCGATTTTGCTGATTACTGCGATCCTTTTTCCTCTTGTCAATAGTTAGCTCTATTTCACAGCCGTTAAGAGATTGAATAAGCAGATTATATTTATCTGGCTCAATTAAATCCAATTCATTTTTAGCAATCGTTCCGTAGAATATTTTTTTCAAAATGGCACCTCCTCTGATGACGCCTTATCATCTGGCATAAATATATCTCTCACTGCATTTTCTGAACTTTTTTTTGCCCCAAATATTACCCGTATAGCAGTTACTTTTAGAGTACTAAATTGTTTCCCTTCTTTTTCCCAACGGTCTTGTTTTATTTCACCAATTACTGCGCAAAGGGCGCCTTTAGAAAGATATTTTTTGCAATTTTCTGCCTGGTTATCCCAAACAACTATGGGTATAAACGATACGTCCGTCTTTTTTTCTCCATCGTTTGTATAGGTTTTGTTTACTGCGATTGAAAAAGTTGATATTGCTGTGCCATTTGTTGTGTAATAAATTTTTGGGTCTCTGGTTAAATTTCCAGCGATTACTACAGAGTTTATATTCATTCTACCCCCCTATTTTTTTAACCATTTCCGCGAGTTCTTCGCAGAATAAGTTAAGTTCGATTTTTAAACTGTCTATGAATTTTTTATTACGTTTTTCCCTGATGATAAATGGTTTGAGTCCCGGATAGTAAGAAAAGAAATCTACCCATTTACGTCCCGTTACAAACAGCTGCCCTTGTACTTGTTGAAAATATGTAGAGGGCAAGACATTGTTTAACAAATACCCAACGTGGGTGGAAATCAGCGGACATTTTATTTCGAGCATTCCTTCTTCTCCAATAAGCCCGTCAGGAGAACATCCGTACAGTTTTTTTTCATCTGGGTAGCATAATCCTACTTGCTGAACTTCGATGTCATGTAGTATCCCATATAGCTGCCTGCCCTCAATTTCCTTTGTACATCCCTTCAGCATTGCGATATTTTGATATGTTTCCTCGTGTAATCCGGTTATTTTTTCTCCGGCTAATTGCTGCATATATATATCTCGTGTTTTAGAGGGAGTGCCATTTATCTGGATAATTTTCTTGAAGTTACTCGCCGAGGGTAACCCTGCTTTCGCGGAAAACCACTCTGAGCTTTGCTGGTCTACATTTAAGATAATCATTCTTTCTCCTTCATGTTCGTGGGTTTACCATTATTTACTTTCTTGCTTTTTAGTGCCTGAAATGCCTGGTTAAACTGTGTTTTTGGCAGCATATCTAATGAATCGACTTTTAAAAATATGGAAAACTTAGCTTCCTGTACGTTTTTATCAGCCATCATATCCCGCAGTTGACCAAGCTGTTTATCGTTTATGTATCCATTTTCTGAAGTCTTATCTGTGTTGTCCTTGGTGTCCGCGTCTTTGTTGTCATCGATTAAAAACATTCCCCCAAGAGCGCATTTCCTGGCATAACTGGATGTTGCCCCAGTAATCTGGCTTTCGTCCATTCCCTTTTTTGTCGTTGCTTCTCTTGCATACGCGGTTACGGTTAACACTTCTTTGCTGTCTATATCAGTTAGTGTTACTACAGCCTGTACATAATACCTGTCCCCTACCTGCAATAAGCCATCTGTTATTAATAATAATGTTCTTTCTTTAGCGCACAATGGTTTAACCGACTCTAAAATATCCTCACATGAACGATATTTATATTTCCCAAACATGTTAAATTGATTTTTTGGTGCCTTCAATTCTGTTTGAATCCTAAGCAATTTTTTTTCTATCATCTTTTTCCCCCTTTTTTAGATTAATTAATTTCTCTACCATTTTATTCCAATTTTTCCGGTCAAAATCTTTCTCAAACCAGGCTCCTTTAGTACATATTTTCCTGATTTCTTCTTTTACCTCCTATTCCTCCTCAATCTAAATTCTTCCCGGATTTCCACACACTCTGGGCAAAATTTAGTGTAGAGAACGTCTACCATATCTTCACAAACAAGATATTCTATGGCATCTTCGGTTTTAACCCAGTTGTGGCAATTATCACACAAAAGCAAGCCCTTAAAATGTTTAACCTCGCATGCACTTGCTGTTTCTTTACATCTCAATGGACAATTTTCTAATCCCATGACTCCCCCCTTTTTAGATATCAAATTCCTCTTTTAAAACTCTCTTTGTTAATGATTTATAATAATTATATCTGAGGTTCTCTTTATTCCAAGCTTTTATTAAAAGTGGATGTATCTTTTTAATTATGTCAAGATGATAGTTTCTACGTTCATCTAAAAATTCTAAGAACTCCATCCTATTCATTTGTCACCTGCTTTTAATAAATATTTAACATTTTTTACCCAATTCTCGTTTAATTTGTGTGCTTTTGGGGGTGAATAACGATTGCCTAAACATTCAATAAAATCAAAATTGCATTTATGATTGGAATGTCTTTTTCGATGATTACGGATTGTGTTTAAACATATCTTTCTGGCATAGTTTTCATCACTGTGAGTGTCTATGCTTTTAATTCCGTAGGGATATTTCTTGGAGTTCTCTGCTTTGTAGATGGCATTAGCAACTTGGTC
>JAHIVR010000243.1 GCA_018816625.1 Nanobdellota archaeon
CCTCTCCTAGGCACATAAGACCATATCTTATACAAGATTAACACTAATATGCCAAGCCCTATCGCCCAACCGAATGCAGGCTGTGCAGGCCACGTGCATGCTCCGAAATTGCTGAAGAAGCTTGTGAGTGTATTGCACTGTATTGCCTCATCCAGCACCGCTTTTGGAAGCTTAATCATGCCGAATGCCACGCTTGCGAAGAACAGCAACCCTGTCACTATTGCTGTAGTCCTTGCAGATGAAGGGTATTTCCACAGCAGATACATAACTACGCACAGGATGACCAGCCCGATTGCCCACCCTACCAATGGGTATGTTGGCCAGATGCAAGTTCCGAAATCCTTGAAGAAGCCTGTGAATGTGCCACACTCTGCTGCTATTGCAGGAGCTTTCATAATCCCGAAGGCGTTGTTTATTGTAAACAGCCCTGCAACAAGCATTACTCCAGCCGGGAAAACATTGCTTCCCATAAGGAACAAAAACACTGTTGCAAACAGGGCAAACCTTATGAACCACATAGTGAAGAATATTGTGCCTGACATAAAGCTTTCTGCTATGAACTCGCAGTCATCATCGATAAGGTAATTCTCCCCATCGTCGCAGATGCCGTTATCAGGGTTCTTCTCTCCATGGAACAGCCTCTGCAAAAATAGGATTTCCTCCTTTGCCTTTTCTTCCATTATCCCCGCTTCTTCAGCAACAGGCCCGGCTCTTCCTCCAGGTATTATTCCTCCTGCTGGAGGCACCACAGGCGGCACTGTTACTGCAACAGTCACATTCCATATTTCTGAAACATGATAATTTCCAGCTTCATCGGTGCAATTCACAAACCACACCCAATTCCCATCAGCCAATATATGTGAGTAAGTGACATTCTGGTTTCTCGGAGTGCCTATGTCAGAGGAGCCATAGCCCCCCACATCACTATCCAAGTCTATATAGCATTGAGCTATGGGGTTTAGGTCAGTCACATTATATGTGAATGTCACATTGGAAGATGACGACCATGTAGAGCCGTTTGGGGGATGGACAAGGGATGTTATAGGTGAAGTCCTGTCTATCACATAAGTCAGGTTGTAATGCCCTGTATTCCCATATGTGTCATTGTATGAGATTTCTATGGTGTAATTCCCTTCTGGCTGGGTCGTGCCATTGTAGAATGAATTGTGCGTCTCATTTGAGAACACCGAAATCCATCTTGAATCATTTATGGTTATATTCCCCGGAAAATCATCCCTTATGCTTAAATTTATCCAAGAAAGGTTTTGGTAATAAGTGTCCAGAGGATAGAGGATGTCTAGCACAGGAGCATTGGTGTCTGATATGTTTATAGTCCATATCACGCTGTTCTCATTGCCGGCTGAATCATTTGCTGTTAGGTTGATATACCATACATTCGGCAATAAAGGCGTTATATTGGTTACAAATCCTGTAACAGGATTTATGGAAAAATCAGTGGTCTCATTAATTGTATATGTGCCTATCCCTGAGCCGCTGTCTGTGGCAGTGCAGGTATATTCAAAATTAGAACCATAACTTGCCCCATAATACAAAGCACCGCACATTGTGGGGGGAATTGTGTCTATTTTGATAGTATAATTTGCCGGGCTGAATGCTGAATTTCCCCGCGTATCATTGCACCATACATTCCATATATAAACGCCATCATTTAAATATTGGGTGATTGAATCCTGCGAACCTGAAACTGGAGTGGAATTTGTATAGTTCATTAACCACGTTCCCGAGGTATTGTGATAAAGTATGCATGAGCCTAGGTGCGTATCTGTAGGGATATACTGGAATGCCACAGAACCATCTGAATCCCATATATTGTCGGCTGGCGAAATCAGGGCTATTGTTGGTGCTATGGTATCTAGTGGCCTCATTTCAACTGTCCTATTGCCTAGAGCAAAATTGCAGTTGCCTATTATATCACAGCTGTAACAATTCCATGTGTAGTTTCCTATGCTTAGGTTATGCGTTGCATTAAAAGTGTTCAAAGCCATAGAAGATGTGTTTGTCTGGTTTAAAGCAAAAGATTCATTTGTTGAATCAGTCATATAAAAGGAAAGGTTGGCTACTTCATTTGCATCAGAAGCAGTGCAGTCAAAGAAAGTGTTGGCAAATGTGTCGTTGTAATAACCTGCATCTGGAGAGTTTAAAGAGACTACTGGCGCCGTAGTATCCAAAGTGAAGTAGACAGAAGAGGAATTGCTGCTTGAATCGGCCCCATCATTAGCTGAAACTGTCAGGTTATAGTAGCCGTCAGAAGCGTTCCAGCTTGTCAGGTTCGTGGCTATAGTCATATTCAAACTCCCATTGATGTAGATAGAATAATTTATGGAATCACCATCGGCATCAGTTGAAGAATAATTTATGTAGGGTATATCGTTATAGATGGTGTTGTTAACCGGATAAGTGACATTAGGGGTTGTTGGCGGGGTATTAGCAACTATAAATGCCCTTAGTAGGCTGTTATTCCAATTATCTGCAAAATCATTAGCGTACCATATATAGGCTATTGTATTGCCCCTTCTCAGGCTTGTAGATTTGTTAATGATTAATTTAGCAGAACTGGCGCTTATTGTTCCATTGGTATCATTATTCCAGCTTCCAGTCCCATTCCAGGAGAATGCATAATACCTTAATCCGGAGCCATAATCCGAGATTGTTATGTTGAATGCAACATTGCCGTTAATCCTTATTAATGATGCGTTTGTCCAGTTGTTGGAGAATGAGGGGGAGGTTGTGTCAAGCCTGAAATAAACAGTATCACTGCCATTCTGCAAGCCATCCGACACAAATAATGTAAGGTTGTAATAGCCGTCAGAAGCGTTAAGTGTCGAATTGCTGTCTGTTGTAGTTGTGTTTGTTGTTCCATTAATCACCCAGTAATATGACCTAGAAGAAGAATTAAAGTTATCAGTAGCAGAAGCATTCAAGCCTATTGAATTACTGCTTATGTTCAATCCGCCTGTCGGGTAGATTATCGAAACTACGGGGGCATTCGTATCTAGGGTGTATGCTCTTGGGATTGTAGTGTTATAATCCTCACCGTCTGTGCAGTTCCAGTACCATTCATAAACCCCGTCAGTACTTATGTTTGAGATTATCGTGGTGCTTACGTCCAATGTCATAGAGCTGTTTGTCGCATTGATTGTGCCGTTTATGTACAAGTTACAAGAGACAAAATCATTATCATCATCCACGGCACTCCCGACAGATGATATATTGACATTGCCCATAACACCATCAACAGGCGAGGTTATAGTTGCTGTCGGTGGCGTATTCTCTATCAAGATACCAGAAGTTTGTGAACTGCCTATACTATAGCCATCAGTTGGGTAGCCTGCAACTGTCCAATTATCACCCTTCCTGGTTAGATTTGATAATACCAGATTAGTCCTGCTTTCTGATAAAGCCAGAATCTCCTTTATATCCAAACTCCTGTTATAGATTCTTACTTCGTCTATTGAGCCGTTAAAAGGAGAGCTCCCTGTTTCAAAAGCGCCTATTGTAAGCTCTTCTGTATTTGCTACTGGGCTTCTTCCTACATCTCCAGTTCCAACCAGGCTACCATTGATATAAAAGAACATATCACCTACTTCCTTAACCACTAAGGCAAC
>JAHIVR010000178.1 GCA_018816625.1 Nanobdellota archaeon
AAGAAGTTATAAAAGATGGAATTAAACCAAACAATAAGCAAATATCCCATGAAGGATAGGCATATTTAGTATCTCCTAATTTGGCAAACCATTTTGAGGTTATTCCAGAATTTATATCCAATATCTTTCTGCTCCACACATCCTTTATTAAGGTGAAAATTGAATCTCTTAATTTTGAACTTGGGTCTCCAACATCAATAGTACGATTAATTAACTGTTGAATACCCTCTAAGCTATCTTGAAGTAATAATCCATCTTGTTTAATGTTTCCTTCATTGTCTTCTATGAGATTTTTTATATGCTTTCTAGAAGCTGGTGTTGTTGCCCATTGTTTGTTAAATTCCATTAGCTTAGGGTCTAATAAAAAATCCTTGAATGGAAACGCAATCTCAAATCCAACTTCATCTCTGTACAATATGTTTTCATCTTGAATATTTTTCATAGTTGGGTGGAGGTAGATATAAGGCAAAGGAACTGAAGGTTCATTAAATAGTTGAAGCTCTTGATAGTATGGATGTTCTTTGTCCCAAGTCATACAATAAGTTTGGGTGTCATATTTAACATCATTAATTTCAAAGATATTGCAATTGTGTATTGGTTTGTGATATAACTGCCCTTGTAGGTTGTTTTTTGTTTGTGATTTGCCCATCCCACTCATACCAGCTATGTTCGCCCTAATAGCAACATCACTACTTGGGTCTAAACAACATATTTCTCCATTAATTGTTATTCCAACTATTGCCTCTGGAATTTCTTTTAATTGTTCTTTTTTTTCTTTAAGAAAACTAGGAAGATTATTATGAAAATCATTTTCCCAACTAGATTGTATTTTGTCTATCTGAAATGGAGTTATTTTCTTCTTTACAATCCTCTCCCTCTTTTTAGGATTTAAGGGCATCCATTTTTTTTCTACAACATTCCTCCCATTAAGCTTTATTTTCCTTTCTATCCAGTCTATCAAAACAAAATGGTCTCTTGGGAAATCCCCATAATCATAATTAGTTGAATCTATTGGTGTTAAGAAATATTCGTTTCTTGCTCCGCCAAAAGCGATTCCTGGTGCGTGTTTAGAAGAAATTTTCCATCCTAACTGATTTAATCTTTTATAGTCCCCTTTTATTTTCTCTATTTTTTTTTCAATGAAATCACTAGAATAATTATGACCTACTCTTAAATAGGATTTTAATTCTGGGAACTTCAATGGGTAATGTTGGTCGAGTATCTCTTTTCCATTAGCAAATATTCTTATTTCCCTTTTTCTCAATAAACTACAGGCATAACTATGTTTTATTGTTGAAAGCATCTTTTAATTTTTCCTCTTTTTTCTTTCTGTAATCTTCCTGAAAAATCTGGCTTGAATAGACATAATAAACAAAAGTCAAAGCCATTATAAATAAAACAAATAATGTTATCTTGTCAAAGACTATCTTAAAATTTTCAAAAAGCCAAAAGATAAATGTTCTATAGATAACAATTATAAATATCAAAAACTCAAAAAATAAAAGGTTTTTGGAATTGTTTAATTCTTTTACAGACTTAAATAACAGCTTTAATGGGTTTGTAAAAACATATTTTACAAAATGCACTTCTTTCTCAAACTTTAACCTATCTTTAAGCTTCAACTTAATCACCTTCATAATTTATTTCAATTTCTTCCTCTTTGAAGATTATCTGCATAACTCCCTTTTCTTTCAGGGAGATATGATTTATTCCAATCATATTCAAATCTTCAATTAAATCTGAACATATCTCATCTCCAATAACATATTTAGCTCCAGTATTAAGAATAAAATCAAAACTGTTAGTTGGGCATTTCCCACCATTAGCCAAGACCAAAAACTCTGTTTTTATTGGCGGTATCTTACTTTCGCAATTTCCATAGCAGTCCGACATATAAAGAAACTTTTTATTGTAATAAACTACTATACTATTCTCTTCTTTTATTGTGCTTAATCCTTTGCTGTAAGGCACAAAGAATTCAAAATTATCATATTTGAAATCATTCAAAACAGAAACATATGAAGTTGGAGTTCTGTTCCAATAAGAATTGTATCTGTCCAACAAAGTTATGTATTTTTCCCTATATTCATTTTCTATGCCATTATCATACAATATTTTAGGTGGGGCTTTTATCACAATATATTGTATGCCACCATTATGTTCCTCCTTGTCTATTGTAGAAACTATAAACTCTGATTCTTCTATTTCAAATCTTTCTATATAATTTATTAATTTTGGATTTTCCTTTGGAGAATCTATAATATAATTTTTATCTTCTTCCATAAATAAGATAGAATTAACATTTGTCAGGAATATATTTGCATAATCTTCATCATAAGATAAAATTGTATCTTCTGTTGTTTCTGTTTGGTTTATAGTTTCGTTTGTTTGGTTTACAAAATTGTTTTCTGTTGGGGTGTTTATTTCATACGGTTTTCTGAACTGAAGGTTTTTAACATCATTCCAAAATTCCTTAGGATTACAAGCTGTGAGAAATATCAAACATAATAAAGTTATAGTTATTTGCCATTTCATTTTAGTAGTTAGTTATTTA
>JAHIVR010000179.1 GCA_018816625.1 Nanobdellota archaeon
AGATTTAGAGGCTCTAAATCGTATAATGCAATCCTACCTCTTATCAAGCATAAAAAAATACATGGATGACCTGCCTGGTTTGAAAGGTTCAGCAATAATACTTGATGATAATTCAGAAAGAATATATCCCATAAGAATGAGACCAAGATTCACGTGGCACGGGGGAGATGCCCCAACAGCAATAAGAGCAAAAAAAGAGTTATAAAAACCTTTAAAAACTAAAAAAATCCTTCTTTTTCATGGCAAACCACACATATAGGCAGGTAAGAAATAGAATAAATGAACTAAGAGCAGCACAATTGGGAAAATCAAAACTAATAAGCAGAGTTGCACATGAATTCTCGGTAGATCCTTCTTTAGTTAATAGTTCAATGGCCTACCAGGGAGTTGTAAGGGCAGTATTTCACAACCAGGGTTCTGCAATAGGATTAAGAGAAGAAACAGAATCAGAGGAATTATATTTAGATAATTTAAGGAGATAAAATGAGAGACACACCACCACAAGTCACAATGTCTGTAATTGACAAAAGATTTTCAAAAATACTTAGTGAAGAAGGCCCATCAAGAAGGGGGGTTGCAATTGAAAGACTAGCACACGAATTCGGAGTAAACTCTGAGCGTTACGTTCCACAAATGCCTAACGATTTGGTCTTAGCAACAACACTAGCACACCAAAACACATACACAGACAATTCATTTATGGAGCATTTAAAATAATAAAATGACAACATATGGAACTCTAGAACAATGTAAAAAAGCGCCTGGTATTTTCAGAAATTTAACTACCTCCCACATGACGTTCTTGGAGACACCAAACCGATATCTACAAAAGAAGAGAATGGAAGACCCAAAAAAGATGACTCTCAATTAAGAAAAAGAATACTAGAAACTCTTTTTTAAATAACTCTAAAATCAACTCTCAACCTTATTTTATAGGGAGCAATTTCTCCTGCTTTCTTTTTCTTTAATATCTTAATCTTCTTTTTAGCCTTCTTAGCCTCACCCATTATCTTATCAACAATCTCCTTTTCCTTCCCTGTTTCAACAAAATCGTAATAATATATTCTTGTTCCTTTTTTAGAAAAAGAGAAAGCCTGTTTCAAAAAAGTATCCTTTAATTGTGGCCTGGGCATAACAATAACATCAAACTTCTCCTTTTTTTTAACTTTTTTAATATCTCCGTCCCAAAACTCCACTAACCTTTTCAAATTATTTAACTCAACATTTAATCTAGAATATTTATTTGCAACCCTATTAATCTCATTACTAACAACTCTAGCACCTGTTGTCTTAGAAATAACAATAGAGTAAGGAGCAACACCAGCAAACATAACTAAAACATTATCTTTCTCCTTTATCTTAGAGGCTATCTCTTTTCTCTCATTGCTCAACCTAGGAGAAAAATAAGTGGTATCAACATTAAACCTAAAAGAACAATTATTTTCCTTGTATAAAACCTCTCTTGTCTTTTCTCCAACTAGGTGTTTTAACCCGGGTTTTCTAAGCCTTCCTTTAATTTTCCCCACCTTCTCCAATACAGTTTTAACATTACTATGCTCTCTCAATATTCTTTCAGCAAATTTCTTCTTATCTTTTACTCCATATCCTTTTGGAAAGTTTATGATTGCCAACCCCCCAAGAATATCATATGCTCTAGGTTTCTCCATATAAACCAAAACTCAAAAGAGAATTTAAACCTTTTCTAAAACTTTATAAAATCACCTTCCCTATATCTTTAATGAAAAAGGGTGTGTTAGTATTAACCTTAGGGCTAATGCTTACAGGATTTGCAAGCGCTAGTCAATACACAAGTTTTTCTCTAGAAAACCTATTAGATAGTTTGGATGCCTCCCTATTAATACTGGGATGTTTATTTCTAATAATTTTTGCAGTCCTAACATTCTCACTTGGAAAATTCTTCAAAGACAAATCTGGTTCTCCAAATAAACCAATTGTTACAACAATTGCATTTGCCATATCTGCAATGGCTGTATACGGAATACACAAAATGGGATGGAACTATGAAGATTTCCTTTACGAGATTGGTTTAACTACAGATCTCCTTAATATAATTCTTCCAATACTTATAATTTTAGGATTAATATATCTAAGTAGATCAAAAAACAAATACAGCGGTAAAAAAGAATTCAAATTCCACAGAATATTTTTAATCCTTGGGGCAACATTATCGGTAATAGCCTTTACAGATTTAATTTATGAGAAAGGCCTTTTACTAACTATAGGGATTGTCCTGCTTCTAATAGGGTTGTGGTTAATGAGAAGGAATAAAAAAAAAGTAGTTACGGGGGTTATTGGCCTACCACCCCTAATTATGGGAAATCTAAGAGTTCTTGGTTCAAAAAACCACAAAGAATGCAAGAGTGGCAAGACCACAATAAAGCGCTAAGAGATCAGGCAAGACAACAAGAACTAGCAGACAGACAAAGAGCATATGATGAAAAAGTTAAAGCCCAACAACAGCAAAATCAACAACAAACCCAGCAACAACAGCAGGCACAGCAGCAGCAAGCTCAACAACAACAAGCACAAGAAAAAGCCGTTAAAAAACAACAACAAGAACTGACTGAAAGAGTACAGGAAGCAAGAAGAAAAATAGAAGAAAACAACAAAGAATTAGAAAAAACACAAAGAACAAAAGAAAGAATAGATAAAAAAACGCAAAAATTAGATTTATCAAATGAAAAAGATCAAAAAGAATATGAAAAACTACGAAAAGAGGCTTGGGAAATTGACAAAAGACAGCAAGAAACACGTAGAAGAATAAATGAAATAAATAACAGGATGAATAGAAATTTAGATTAAACAAAAACTTTAATCAATAAAGATGACAAAAAAAGCAAATTATGACAAAATAGCCAAAGATAGCCTTAAAAAACTAGAAGAATCTGGAAGAGAACTTAATGAAATGCAAGAAGAACTTGCTGGGCTTAAAAAAACTTTAGTAGATGCAAAAAAAAGCCTCAAGGGATATAAACAAAGAATGAACTCAACATATCAAAGACTTCAAGAAGCGCAAGCAGAAACATATTCTACAAGAGAAGAGGTAGGAAGAAAATTAGGAGGGATAGATGAAGAAAATTCTCGTTTAAGAAACATGGTAAGAGAATACAAAGGTCCTTTTGCTTTTTTATTTATTATTTTAGGCATATTTTTTTTACAACTTAATATAACTGGCAATGCAATTTCTAATTTATCAACCAATACTACTTTTGGAGTTGGAGGAATTTTATTAATTCTTGGATTAATCGCTGGATTCTCTTTTTTTAATCCAAAAAAGAAATTAAAATGATTCTCACATATATTTTATTTGTAATTGGAATAGGACTTCTTATAAAAGGTGCCGACTATCTTGTTGAAGGTTCTTCTTCTCTTGCCCACAAACTTAAAGTTCCAACAATAATAATAGGAATAACAATAGTTGCTCTTGGAACAACAATGCCAGAACTAATTGTCAACATTTTTTCTGCAATAAAAGGAACTCCAGACATAGGTTTTGGGAATATAATTGGAAGCAACATAGCAAACATTCTTTTAATATTGGGAGTAGCCGCAATAATAAAACCAATAAAAATTGAAAG
>JAHIVR010000180.1 GCA_018816625.1 Nanobdellota archaeon
AAAACAACAAAACCATTATTAAATCTTTGAAGGGTTTTATCTTGTGTAAATCTCAAATAAGGAAGTTTAAACTCTCCTTATTTTTGAGAGTAAATTGCATTAATGTTAATATTTTTCTTAACAAATGTTTTATAAACTATCTCCACATAATTTTATTAGATAATCTCACAAACCAACATAGTTGGGTGGGTAAATCTCTTAAACGAGAATATCGAAGAGAAGATGAAATTAAATAAAAACATATATGTGGCTTTACTTTTAGTAATGACTATCTTTCTTGGAGTCAACTTGGTGTCTGCAGAGGTTGTTTCTGAAAATGTTACAATAGTTACCCCTGGTGCTTTAGGAGTAATTAGTGGAACAGCTTATGCTTTTAATTGTAGTATTCAACAATTAGCAGATTATGAAGCAGATAATTGGACAAGAGTTAAGGTTTATTTGCAGTCTTCGTCATTGACTGCCAATACTTCTGAAGTTATGGTATTTGATTGGACTAGAAATTCAACTCAATACGACCTTAATGGGACTTTTAGTGCATGGCAAGTCGAAGATGCAAATGATTACACCTTAAAGTGTCAGCTTTACAATGGTACAAATTATATCAATTCGACTAGAAGTAGTTTAATTGTTAATAATACTATACCAGATGCGGCAACAGGTAGTAGTCAAACCTCAACAACAAGTACAACAGTGACATTCTCTACTATAGTAGTAGATAATGAAACAACAAGTTGTAGTCTGAATTTTCCAAGGACAAGACCAAGCACTGCATTATCCAGTCAAAGTATGACTTATTCAGGTACTAATTGTTCATTACAATTTACCAATGTTCCAGAAGGAATATATGATTGGTATGTTATTGCAAGTGACGAAAGTGATACAAGTACATCAAGTTTATTTACTACAAGTGTAGATTTTACAACTGGTGCTACTCGTTCAATGACTCCATCACAGGTAGCAACGGCAAAAACATTATCTATTATAGGATTAGATTTCCAAGGTAATAGAATAGTTTGGATTGTTGTTCTTGCTACTGGGGTATTAGTGATTTTTGTAATTGTTAAACGATTAAAGAAGTAATCCAATTAGAAAAAAATGAGAAAGAATATATTCATATTCCCAAATCCAATTAAATTAGATTTTTGGAGGAGTAAATAACTTTTGTATGTGAGATACCTAGGAGTTAGACATTTGGGATGTCTATTCGCTAGAAGTTAATGAAACAAAAAAAATCGCCTTGGGAGGAAAAAACAAGGTTAAAAGAAACAAAAAATGCCAATTAATTACGCTTTAGCAGTTTTAATGTTAGGTGGAATCTTTGGATTAGTTAGTGTTCTAGCTGTCAAAGATAAGAAGAAAAGAAAGACACTTGGAGTGATAGGTACATTTGTTTTTGTATTTGGTTTAGTTACTCTTTTAGTTCCAACATTAATTCCCCCTTTGAGTCAGAATATACAACTTCAAGGATTGACAGCAGGAATTGGAGCAGGAGTTTCTCAACAAGTAGTTTCTGGAGAAGGATGTTCACCAGGGCAACAAGTTGAAGATACAACTGTAACATTGTCCGCTATTAATGCCTATACCTCTGCCGCAACTAGTGGTTCACATAGATATAAAGTGAATGGTGGGGCATCAAAGGAAGTTACCGATTCTGGAACATTTACTGCATCTCCTGGAGATGTTTTGAATATTCTATGGTTCAATGGTTCTGCAAATGGTGGATACTTTAGTGATGTTTCTACTTTCTCTGTTCCATGTAAAGGTACTGTAACATATACCCAAAGTCTTTATCAGAATGGAACAATAACTATTGATGTATTCAATGAGGAAGGGAACAAAATAGACGAAGCCAACAACGAAACATTGACTAATGGAGATGTGACTACACTTGTTGCAAAACTAAAGGGAACTTATCAAAAAGGACACCCTTTCGGTGGAATAGTTGTATGTGAATACAATGCTACTGGATTTGATGATTGTATAGTTGATTTTGGAGGAAGTGAGACATCTGTGCCTTCATACTATTCATTAGGTGCAGGTAGAAAAGCAAAAGCTTACTCAATTCCAGCAGTCTTAGGTAATGATATAATTGAAGGTAGTATAACTATTGATGTTGATGATACAAACGATGCTTTGCCATTGCCAAACACAGCATTAAATTTAACTTACTATGCTAACAATTATTTTATTAATGAAGATAATGGTGGAAACTTTGAAGGTGTAGCAATAGAAGACGAAGACGATGCTTTAACACTAACTTATCAAGCAACAGCAGTTATTTTCACAGTATAAATTGCCTGTTACAATGTAAGAAATTTCCTTTTCGATTAGGGGGGTTAAACCCCCCCTCCTTCATTTATTTTTTCGGAAGGTTAATTAATAATAAAGATGAAAAGAAAACAAAAGAAAAAGGCATTAATTGGAATATCATTATTAATTGGTATTGTTTTATTAACCATGGTTATTTCTCAAGGAGGATTTAAATTACCTTTCACTATACTTCCTTCTGATACAAAATTACTTGTTCCCATAATGGCTTCATTAAAATGTGATGTTATTGATTCATCTTCATCGACTTATCCAATTTATGATAATGGGGTTTGGTTAGATAAAACAATTGGAATAAATACCAACAAGCTTACTAACATTAGAATAATTAAAGGAAATGACTTTGGTTTTAGTTATAGGGTAAAGTTAAATATATGTAATCAAGATAGAACTAGTTGTTCAGGAGAGAAATCTATTAACTTTGGTAGTAGTGGTGTTGTTACTTTAGATGATTTAGATTTAAGAAGAAATAGTTATTATATTTATACAGAAAGAGAAGTAGCCCCTTTTGTATGGACTTTTTTAAGGTCTACATTTTCAATTACTTATGATAAATTCGGATTAAAGATTTACTCTACTTCGATATCTTTAGCAGGTAAAACAATCTGCTCATCTAGTTGTGATTTATCTTGTCCTTTACAGTATTATAGAAGTAATATAGTTTATACACCAGAGAATAGTTTAAATTTTTATGAATCAACAGATTATTTAGAAAGATGGGATGAGATTAGTTTGAAAGATGAACAATTAGGTGGAAATTTTTGGATTCCAAGTAGACAAGAGTTTTGTTTTGGTGGATTTATTTATAAGGCAGGTACATTAAATATGAAAGATGGAACAACCTATACTTATCCAAAGACTTATTTGGAAAAAAGGGAATGTTGTCCTGGAGCATCTATATCCATTACTAATGGAGAAAAAATATGTCA
>JAHIVR010000181.1 GCA_018816625.1 Nanobdellota archaeon
CTCAAATTAGTAGTTGAACTATTATAATTATTAACAAGATTGGCCTGACTAGCCACGGGTGCTGTACTGGTAACATCAAAATTAAGGGCGGTCGTTTCAGATCCACTAGAGTTAGTTGCCTTAACACTAAAACTATAACTTCCAGATGTATCTGATGTGGCATTAAACCAAAAATAACCAGTTGTATTTGCTCCAATCATCCCCCCTGTTTTTCTCCACCTCAAAACAGTACTTGTGTTTGTAAAAGTACTAGTAACACTAGAATCATTACTCCCAGCAGAAAAAACAAAGTCACTATCAATCGTGATATTCACTTCAGTAATATTTGAATTCTCGGATATTCCTGTGTTCTCAACAGAAATATTAAACAGATAACTGATTCCCTGCGAAGGAGCGAAATCACTTCCACTAGAAGTATCAATTACAATATCTGCTATAACTAAAGAAGTTAAAACTAAAAGAAACCAAAATAAAAGTAGTTTTTTACCCCCCATTTTACACCTAACTATAGAAATTTTAATATATAAACATTATGATAAAACTATTTCTTTCTTTTCATCATTCTTACCAATAAAATAATTGTTATGATTATTATAATAACAATAAAAATCCAAATCCAAACCAAACTTCCTCCTTCCGCATCTCCTATGGCTTCACCTGTAATTCCCACAACCGGTCCAGTATCTTCTTCCTCGGCATCTTGGATTAGTTGTTCTTCAATAATCTCTTCATTAATAGATTTAATAGTGAGATCCGCCTTATTTCCCACTATGGAATTTAAAACCACAGAAAGGTCATAAAAATTATCTCCTGTAAGCTCAACCTTCCAAATTTCTCCAATACTCAGAAACTTTTGTTGGGGGATGCTTGAAACCTCCACCTTAACCGAATCCACTCCTAACTCTCTAATCCCAACATGATGTTCTTCACCGCTCAAAGTGAATTTTATTCTTTGTTTTCTAGCAATTGCTTTTGAATATCCTTGAGACAACTGGTCTGTATTGGCAGTATAAGAACCAGAAGTCCAAAAACTAGTAGAGCCTCCCCCACTACTCCCGCTCCCACCCCCAGTCCTTGGAGAGACCGTATAACTAGTTGAACCTATGACACTATTTCCAGCGTAATCCGTAACAGTACAAAGATTGGTAAAAGTTCCATCAACGGCAGTAGAAGGACTTGCAGAATAAACAGTCGTTAAAACTCCTGAAGTGGCATCCGTAGCAGTACACGAACACGCAATAGTATCCCCCCCAAAAACAGAAGTGGGACTACAAGTAATGGACGAAGTGGGATCAGTTACATCAATAGTGATAGTTCTTGTTGCTGTAGCATTACTATTCCCAGAAGAATCAAAATCAGTTACATTATAAGTGTAAACCCCATCAGACAACCCAGTCCAATTTATCACTCTCGTTCCATCAGTAAAATTAGTAATATTGACAGACGAACTGGAATTATATAATCTAAAAGAGATATTTCTTTCGTTAATCTCAGTCACAGAAACATTCACATAAATCCAACTCTGAGAGAGATTTGTATTATTCCCATCAGTCACCAATCCAAAATCAATCAAAGGATATGTAGTATCAACAGTCAGTGTCCTATTAGTATCCGCATAATCAGAATTGGCAGCGGAATCATTACACCACGCAGCCCATATATAAGTCCCATCTGCAATCACAACACTCACAGTCCAATTAGTACCATTAACAGGAGTTGAATTTGTCTGATTAGCGTGCCAGGTACCGGTCCAGTTCCCCCAAACCTGCAGAACATCCGGATTCACATTATCCCCACAAGACAAAATAAAACTAACATTAGTACTAGAACTATTATAATTTGTAACCGGACTCCAAGAAGTTGCAGAAGGACTCGCGGTATCATTAACCACCACCACCAAAGAAGTATTAACTATGGAGGTAGAATTTACAGTCGTAACATTAATTGTATAATTTCCGGGAGTAGAAGCATTAGCATTGAACCAAAAATAAGAAGTCGTGTTGGGAGGAATCAACACACTCGTATTCGTCCAACTCAAAACCGTGCTAGTATTAACAAAAGTCCAAAAAGAAACACTTGTACCGTTTGAAGCACCCACAAAGGTAAACGTACTTGGAATAGTAATATTAACCTGGCTTATATTTGCATTAAGAGCAACATCTGTGTTATTCACAGAAACATTAAACACATAAGCAACATCCTCTGCAGGTTTAAACCAACTCTGCCCATCGGAAAGAGTCACAGTATGCGCTGCCAAAACAAAACCCAAAGCAAAAACTAAAACAATTCCAAAAATAAAAAACTCCTTTTTCATCACCATCTTTTTCTTTTTCCCAAACAATATATTCTATATAAAAATTTAGTTTTGAATATATATAAACCTTTAGCTTTAGGGATTTTATTTTATAGAAAGTGAAAAAAGTATCGTTAATAAGAAAGAAATTTTTCACAGTAAACTTTTTAAACAACTTTCAACAAAAATTAACAATGACAACAGAAAAAACACTTGTCCTAATAAAACCAGATGCTGTTCTAAGAGGAATAATTGGGGATATAATTCAAAGATTTGAAAGAGTCGGAATGAAGATTGTTGGCCTTAAAATGATTAAAGCTCCAAGAGAGACACTTGAAAAACACTACTTTAAAGACGATAAATGGCTCAAGGAAAAAGGAGAATTATATATTAAAAAACTAAACCTTCCAAAAAACACAGACCCAAAAAAAATAGGTAGAAATATTGTTGAAGGCCTTATAGAAGATAATCAATTCTCTCCAATAATTGCAATGATATTGGAAGGCCATAATGCAATACACACTGTAAAAAGACTCACGGGCCCAACCAACATTGATGAAGCACTACCTGGAACAATAAGGGGGGATTTTTCCCATGATACTTTTGAATTGGCAAACCATTCAAATAGACCAAACATAACTATAATCCACGCAACAGACGACCCAAAAGAGGCTCAAAAAGAAATAGACTTTTGGTTTTCTCCAGACGAAATACACTCTTACTCAAAACCAGAAGAAACAGTCCATTATAGAAAGAGATAAAAGGAAAGTATTTTAAAGCCAAAACCATTTTAATAAAAATGGGATTAACAAAGGGGGTAATTATTCTATTAGCATCCATATTAATTTTACCAATCATAATTTCTGCACAACCCTCAGATAGACCATACTGCATAGATAATCCTTCCCAAGGATATTCTTCTTGGTATGATGAAAGTGGGCCAGTGCAATTTAGAGCAGGCTGTATGAACTGCACAGCGATATATAAAACAGGAGAATTTCCGGGATGGTATAGTTCTTGCAATGATAATTTAATAAAATTAACCCCGTCAAGAACTGACAATTCTTTCTTTGTAAACTGTGACGAAACGGATGGAGGAATGAAGTATTTTATTGAGGGGATAACCTCCTACCAAAATAATTCTGTAATGGATTTTTGTGTTTGGGATGACGGAAAACCAACTACAGGTAGGGAAGGAACACAAGTTGTTGAAAACTACTGCGACGAACAAAACAATATAATTACTAACACATATCCATGCCCATATGGATGTGTTGATGGTGCCTGTGTAAAAGTAACCCCTATAAATGACACTCCAATGGACGTAGTGCAAAATCTTCAGAAAGAAGGTTGTGTGGGATGTCTATTTGTGAATAGAACAGAAAATAAATGTTATCCTTTTGGATACAGAACTCAAGAGAAAACCTTTTGTTCAAATACAAATAGCACTTTTATTGAACAAAAAAATAAAGATGCTTTTTGTGAAAATAACTTTGAATGCTCTTCAAATCTTTGCAAAGAATTAAAATGTGCAAACCTGTCTTTTTTCAAAAAAATCTTTAACTGGTTCAAAAATATATTTTAAATAACTATTTTAAATCTCAGCTTCTCTTCTTAAAATCTCAGCCTTATCTGTCCTTTCCCAACTAAAACCAATCTCATTTCTTCCAAAATGACCGTATGCAGCAGCATTTCTATAAATTGGTTTTCTTAAATCTAATCCGTTAATTATTCCTTTGGGAGTTAAATCAAAATATTTTCTAACCAATTCAGAGATTCTCTCCTCAGAAATTTTATTTGTCCCAAAACAATCAATATTTACAGAGGTTGGTTCTGCAACACCTATAGCATAACTTAATGCAACCTCGCATTTCTCGGCTAACCCGGCAGCGACAATATTCTTAGCCACATATCTTGCAGCATACGCACCACTCCTATCTACTTTAGATGGATCCTTCCCACTAAAACACCCTCCACCGTGTCTTCCAACACCCCCATAAGTATCAACAATTATTTTTCTACCTGTTAATCCAGTATCTCCTTCTGGCCCTCCAATAACAAAAGCGCCAGTGGCATTAATATGTACTTTAGTCTGTTCATCCATCATCCTCCCACAAACAACTCTTATTACTTTTTCATAAATCTCCCTTCTTAATTCCTCTTCCGAAAGAATTTTTTTATGTTGTTGGGCAATAACAATTACATCAATTCTTGATGGCCTTCCCCCAACATACTCTATTGTAACCTGGGACTTGCCATCAGGACCCAAATCTCTTACCTCCCCAGTCTTTCTTACTTCGGCCAGTCTTTTTGTTAATCTATGAGCAAGAACTATTGGTAAGGGCATCAATTCAGGAGTCTCGTTACACGCATAACCATACATCATTCCCTGGTCTCCCGCACCCTCCCTATCCACACCCTGAGATATATCCGGACTCTGCCCGTGAATAGAAACCCAGACTCCAGCATCTTCATAATCCATACCATAAGCCGGGTCCGTATATCCTATATCTCTTAAAACACTCCTAACGATTGATTGAACATCAACAAAACCTTTTGTAGTAACCTCTCCAGAAACATGCACACTTCCCGTAGTAACTAGTGTCTCCACTGCAACCCTAGAAAAAGGATCTTGTACAATTAAATTATCAAGAATCGCATCACTTATCTGATCACAAATCTTATCTGGATGCCCTTCCGTAACAGATTCAGAAGTAATAAATTTCTTTTCCATCTTTATTCATCAACAACCCCAGAATTATTAACAAAAAACACAGTCTCATTGTCGGGAAGATTAGGACTATCAATTAATTTAGCTACTCTTGAATCCTTTTTTCCTCTTCTTAAATACATTCTATATGTAGAATTATGCACTATAAAGCCATTCGCAATATAATTCTCATTTTTAGGAACAGAAAAATCATAAAACAATTCCCCTGCCTCATTATCCCCAACCCCTATCTTTCTAATTTTTTCAAATCTAAACTCAGAATTTAATAATTTAAAGATAAAGTCTATTTTTTGCTTAATTTGCCTATCTCTAACTCTAATGCTCATTAAAGCATTAAAAACTTTTTCCAATTCTCTCCTGTTAATACATTTATAACTTTCTAATCTGGACTTGATAATTTTAGAAGGAAATAATCCTGCATCTTTTAAAAGATTCCAAACATCCTTTCTTTTTAGAGGCACCATCTCTTTGTCATAAGTAGTATTGATATACTCAGCCCATTTTAACAACTGCCCTTGTTTATCCTGGGCACTGAATCCTATCTGTAAATATTTTTTAACATCCCTATCCCTTATAAAAAGATTAGAAATTTTCTTTTTTCCAGCATTAAACCTTAAAAAACTTCTTATACCAAACCTCAACAAAAATAATTGTAAATATTTTAAAATCTGCTTTTCTTTTTGAGCGATTGTTATCTTAGGATTTTTTTTATCAATATGCCCTTCAGCATCTACAAATCCCTTAATAAAAGCCCCAACAACATTGTTCTTGCTCTTGCCAACATAGTTGAATATTTCAGAAATTATCAAACTAAAAAAATCCCTTATCTCTTTTGAGTTAATATTTAGAGTAAAACAATTTTTATTTTTCATCTTGGATATTCTGCCATCAATATTAAATATATTTTTAAACAAACCCTTATAGTATTCTAAAACCTCAGCCCTTTTATCCCTAAACCTAATCCCCCCGGCTTCAAAATTCCCATCCCCAATAAAATAACCACAAACCTGTGCAAGTTCAGAATTTATTACCTGAGGAATAACTAAATCTCTATGTTTACAAGTTTGAACAGAAATAGTTTGTAATTGCAATCTTCCAGAAAAATGATCTCTTAATTTATCAAACACTTCAATATTTGTTGGATAAGATTGGTTTAAAACTCTTCTAAACTGTCTCTTAGTAAGACCTATTTTTTTGCATATTTCATCTCTCGTAATACTCTCTTTTTTTAACTCTTCAATAATTTTCTTAGAATTTTCTTCGGATAATCTCCCAACCCGTTTAACATTAATCAAAGGTAGCCTCTGTTCTTCTCCCTTAATATCTATCTTTCCTATCTGAGCAACAAACTCTCCTTCTTCCAACTCTTTAGCCTCTTTCTCAACAATAGAAAAATTATCTATTGTAAAAAATCTATGTAAAGAAGAACATTTTATATTATTAGTTGTCTGAATACTATAAATTTTATCTACACTGGGATTTACAAATTTCATATCAGAGTCTGCATTTTCAATTCCTAAATCACCAAGATTTCCAGAAATAATTTTCTCTTTATTCATGTTTCTAATCTCTTTTATGCTACCATCTGCTAATTGTATTAGATTATCTCCAGTCAAACAAGCATGCCCAACAATATGTCCTCCAATAGCAGTTGTTGGGTCTCCAAACATCTGAGCCGGATTAGCCATAACCTGGTTAGTAACATAAACCACCAGATTATGAGTCTCTGCCAACTTCATCAAGTCATGCATGTATCTATTAAGTTTTTGCTGCCTATCCGCTAACTGCCCTCTTCCAGCAAACTCAGCTCTAAAATGAGCCGTAAGAGAATCGATAATGACCAATTTTATTGGCTCCCCTCCCTTAACCATCTCTGTAACCTTTTCAAGCAAAAGTATCTGATGATCGGAGTTAAAGGCTCTTGCAACAAAAATATTTTTTAAAACCTTTTCCGGATTTGCCCCCAAGGACTCAGCAATTTGCTTTATTCTCGCTGGTCTAAATGTGCCTTCTGTATCAATAAAAACACACTTACCATTACTCCCCCCTTGTTCTACTGGTAATTGAACATTAACAGCCAGTGTTAATCCTAGCTGTGTCTTACCAGAACCATAAGCTCCAAAAGCCTCGGTTATGGCTCTACTCTCTAACCCCTTCCCCCCAAGAAGATCATCAACATTTTTACTTCCTGTTTTAATATGAGAAACATTGGCTCTTCTCTCAGCATACTCAACCCCATCAGTAAATCCTAAATTAAGCATATCTCTAGCAGCAACAATTGCTTTACGCGCAACAGCACTGCTCACTCCGGCAGCATCCCCCAAAGAAGCCGGACTCATAACAGCCAAAGACATCATGTCAAAAACTCCAGCGCTCTCAAGTTTAGCTGCAACCGCCGGACCAATTCCAGGAAGATCTGTCAACGCCGGTTCATCATTTCCTTCCTTTTTTGCCATGTTTCAAAAAAATCTCTTCGGTTTATAAGCATTTATAGTCTTTAATATTACAATATCTTAACACTCAATAAAGCCAAATTCAGTATTACAAATATCACAAAAACAATAATCTCCAACCTCCCACCCGTCCTTATAGACCCCCTACTTCTAGATTTATGTGGATAAAAAGGCCTTATTCCTTCAATTGTAAAACTATCTTCAAGTAAATGAAGCCCGTAACCTAAAAAGAAACCAAATGCCACAACGGGTAAAAACAAAGTCAAGAAAAAAGTAATAGTTATTAAAAAAGTAAAACTATGGGTCATCCCCCTATGCTTGGTAAATATCTGCAAAATCCGGTTTATCTTCTTCCTGCCAAGCGTTGAATATCTAGAATCAATATCTGGAACATAAGTTGCAATAAGAGTAACAACAACAAAAACTAATTTATTCTCAACTAGTGGCAAAAACAACAAAACAAAAAACATACTAATTA
>JAHIVR010000182.1 GCA_018816625.1 Nanobdellota archaeon
ATTAGCAGTCTTTAGAGATTTTATGATTAAAAACAGAGAAAGAATAGACTGCGGAAAGATAGGAATGGAAGGTGGAGCTATTGATTTAAAAGATTTTTTTGAATACATTTTGTTAAGGGAAGTATTTATCTCTGCAAAAATTAAAGGTGCCCCTTCAAGATTAAAGTCTGCTTTGTCATCTGGAAGGTCAGGAGCATCATTCTATGAAAAAAATATTATAAAAAAAGGCGAATCAAAAAATAGAACTGAAGACACAAGGAAAAGAGATGTTCCACCAGACACAGATAATATTGACTTCTTTGGTTCATTAACAGAAGATGAAGAAGGAGATGAAGAAGGGGGGGAAGATGGGCTGGATTAAAAACCTTTTTGTAGAATCAGAACAAATAACAGCAGATACTGAAATTGAAAGAGTGATTGGAAAATTAAAACATCTTGTACAGAAAAAAAACGGAATAAGTGACTATAATGAATACGAAGCAATAAAACTAATCATTGATTATTTGTGTGAGTATAACCCTAACGCATCCTTAACTTGTTTTAGGGAAATATCCTTGAGGGGACATAGTCAGACTCATGGAGAGATTCTTTTAGCTATTGGAACTTCTATGACTCCAGAGGTAAAGGACGGGGACATTTTGATTATAGTCAGCCCTCCAAGATTTTATAAGGGCGACATTGTTAATTTTTATAGCATCAAAGATGGAAAAGAAAGGTTATCCATCCATAAATTAATTGGGTCTGATGACAAATACTTTTACTGTTGCGGAAATTATGATGGAAGCACAACAGAAAAAGTACCCTCGGACTGTGTGGCAGGAAAGGTTTCAGCAATAATCAAAAAAGAAGAGAATCCAGCGATGTGGAATTTTTTATATGACAAGTTATCTTTTCCAAATAAGGATAGGGGGGAAGATGGGCTGGATTAAAAAACTTTTTTTTAAAGAGAAGAAATACGAAATGCCTGTCCCATCTGGAATAATAAAACTTACTAATGTGGCAAAAGATACTGCTGGAACAGAAGACGAATTAAAAATTATAGAATTTAATGATGGAAGACCAAAAGTTAAATACTCTGAAGAGCAAGTTGAAGTTCTTAGAGAACAGGGAATTCCAGTATTGCCAGAGGATTACTCTGATGATTACCAATTTGTTTCAAGCGAAGGGGAGGGTGGTTACGAATTGAAAAAATAACATATTCCCACTGCCTAAAGGCAGGGGTATTTATCCATAACCTCACATTCAATCGGGTTTAAAACCCCTTCATGTTCATCGGCTCGGACGTGTGGCTTCGTTATTAAAGCCTGTCGCTTTTCCAACATGGGAGAAGCGAGATTTCGTGCAGCGTTCAAATCCGCATCCAAAGAAAAACCACAATGGCAAACAAAAGAACAACCAGAACGAGAACCAAGATTTCCGCATTTGGAACAGATTTGGGAAGTGTAATTAGGTCTAACCTTAACAAATTCAATCCCATTTCTTTCAGCCTTGTATTGGATAAAACTCTGCAATTGGAAGAAACTCCAATTGCTAATCCAATAGTTCATTCGTTTTCCTCTTCTGACATTTCTGATACCTTTGAGGTTTTCCATAACAATCTTGCCTCCGTCAAAATTGTTCACAATTTCCTTGCTGATGCCATGATTAACCGCTCGCATAAACCGTCGCTCCTTTCCAGAAATCTTTTTAAGAAGTCTCCTGGAATTTCTTGTGCCTTTGCTTTGCAGTTTGCTCCGCAAGAATTTGAATCTTCTTTTAATCTGTTTGACTTTGGAAGAATGGAAAAACTGAGCGTCAGAAGTGACAGCAAGATTATGAACTCCCAAGTCCACACCGAGAATTCGGTGCGAACCAGAACTCATGGTGCTTTCTTGGGAGAATGTGAACATAAAGAAACATCTGCCTTTATCGTCGATTCTCAAAAGGCTTTCATCAATTTTCCAACTGAAATAATTTTTGAAACAATCAGGAATAACAAAAGGAACTTTAATCCTTCCTTTGATTGTGGAGATACTCAAAACATTATTTTTGAAAGAGAAACTTCTGGGGGAGTTGTATCTAATGGAA
>JAHIVR010000183.1 GCA_018816625.1 Nanobdellota archaeon
AAACACTCTTTTTTAAGAAAAATTGTTGAGAAAATCCAAAAAGATAAAAAAATAAAACTTGCTATTTTGTTTGGTTCTTATGTAAAAGGACTTGAAAAAAAAGACAGTGATATTGATATTTATATAGAAACAAATAATAAAAAGGTAAAACAGGATTTAGAATTGATTGATTCTAAGATAAATGTTAAGATTGGGAAGTATGATAAGGAAAATCTTTTAATTAAAGAAATAGAAAAAGACCATGTTATAATTAAGGGAGTGGAGGAATTTTATGAAAGAAATAACTTTTTTGATTAAATTAAAAAAAGAAAAGAAGCTTGGTTTGGTGGAGCCGAGTAGGGAGCTAGAGCAGTCTTATTTGGAAAAGTCTGAGAGTAATATGATTTCGGCAAAAATTTTATTAAAGAATTCTAGATTAGAAGAGGCTGTTTCTTTGGTTTATTATAGCATGTATAATCTTTTAATGGCTTTGTTTTTTAAGGTAGGAATAAAAAGTGAGAATCATGTAGCAACAATAATTTTATTTAAAAAAATATTTGGTTTAGATAATTCTTTTGTTATTTTTGCTAAAAAGGAGAGGGTTGATAAGAAGTATTATGTTGATTTTAAGATAATAAGGAGAGATGTAGAAGATTTAATTAAAAGGGCAGAGGATTTTAATTCAGGGTTGTTTGATTTTATTTCAAGGTTGACAAATATAAAGATTAAATTTTATAGGGATAAGTTTATTAATTTACTAAACTTTGGATAAAAAAGATCAGAATCAGAGATTCTGTTAAGCCCGTCCAAGCTTGGCCGGCCTAAAGAGAAAAAAATGTTTGATGTTATTAGTTTTGGAAGTGCTGTAGTTGATGTTTTTGTAGATACTGATCTCTCTGAGAGGAAGGGGTTTATGTGCTATAATGTTGGAGAGAAAGTTTTATTGAAGAATCTTAGGTTTGATGTTGGGGGTGGTGGGACAAATACTAGTGTTGCTTTTTCTAGGTTAGGGTTGAATGCAGGATTTATTGGCAAGATAGGCAATGATACTGATGGAGAGAGCATATTAGGAGTGTTAAAGCATGAGAAAGTAAAATTTCTTGGAAATATTGAGAAAGGAGCAGTAAGTGGTTATTCAATTATATTAGACAGCAAGGAACATAATAGGACTATTTTAACATATAAAGGAGTTAATGATGAATTTGCCTGGAGTGAATTGAAATTAAGAAAGATAAAAACAAAATGGTTGTATTTAACAAGTTTACTTGGTAAGAGCTTTGATACTCAGAAAAAGCTTGTAGCCTACTTAAATGCTAGAGGTGTGAAGATTGCTTTTAATCCTAGCAGTTATTTGATAAAAAGATTAAATTTAAAACCAATATTAAGATTTTGTGAGGTTTTGGTCTTAAATAAAGAAGAAGCTCAGATGTTGGTTAAGAAGGAAAAAGTAAAAGAGAATGATTTATTAAAAGCACTTAGAAACCTTGGCCCCAAAATTGTTGTTGTTACTGATAAAAATAAGAGAGCTTATGCTTATGATGGTGTGAAAAAAGTTTCTATAATGCCGAATAAAATTAAGGTTGTTGAAAGGACTGGTGCTGGTGATGCTTTTGCTTCTGGTTTTGTTGCTGGCCAGATTTTAGGATGGAACTTAAAAAAGAGTTTGGAATTAGGATTAAAAGAAGGAGAATCTGTGCTAAGACATTTTGGGGCTAAAAATAATTTGATTAGGAGGAATTTGAGATGAAGAAAAAAAAGAATAACCTGAAATTTCTTAATATTATCTTATTAGCTGTTGTTGTTCTGGAGCTGGTTTTTATTTTTTCATTTGAACAAAGTAGGAGTGATGTTACTGGATTTTTTTCAAAGGTTTTGGATGTTGGTGGGGAAATTAGAACAATTGAAAAAATCATTGATTTAGAAAGGAATTTTGAATTAAAAAAGAGAATAGAAAATAGAAAAGAGTACGATATAATTAATGTGCCTAATTCATATGATAATTTTGAGATTGGTGAACCGAGCATACCTTTTGAAATAGTTCATGTTGTTATTCCATTTGGATTTGAGATGAAAGATATTGAGATTACAAATTCTCTAAGTGAAGAATTACCTGGTGTTTATAATATTCTTCCAACACCTGTTCCAGAGGATTGTTGTGAAAGAGATATTGATATGGAGTCTCTTGGATTTGTTCAAGAAGGTCCTTCAGTTTATGATTTATTAAAAACATATCCTAAGAAATTAGTAAATGTTTTAGATACTGGAACCATGGGAAGTCATAATATTGTTACACTTCAAATATTTCATTTTCAATATAATCCAGGAAACACTAAGCTTGTTTTTTATGATAATGTTGGATTTAAGATTAATCTGAAGGAGACCACAACTTCTAACCCTCGTTCTTCTAATTCTGCTGTTGATTCTGCAGTTAAAAATATGGTGATTAATCCCGAAGATGTTTTGGAATCAGCTTCTGTGCCAGGAGCTTTAGAAACAACAAGTGAATTTGTGAATTATTTAATAATAACAGATTCTGCACATGTCTCTGACTTTCAGAGAATTGCAGATTATAAACAATCTAAAGGTTTATCCACAGAAATTTTAACAGTAGAATATATTTATAGCACTTATTCTGGAGTTG
>JAHIVR010000184.1 GCA_018816625.1 Nanobdellota archaeon
ATATTCAAAATAAACCACCTTGCTTTCGGGAAACTTGGATATGGTTGTTGGGGCAGGCAAATCATTCAAAAGGCAAATCTAATAATAGAATTATAGAAAGAGGACAGTTGATTAGAACTATTTCAGATATTCAAGAAGGGTTATCTTGGTATATAGGATACCGTAAAATGAAATACTCCAGAGACCAAGTTGCGAAAGCGTTACGATATTTGTGCGAAGCTTCTATGATAGATACAACGAAGACTACACGTGGTATGATTATAACTATTTGTAATTATGATTATTATCAACGCTCAGAAAATTACGAAGCCTACAACGAAGACGTGAAGAAAGCAACAAGAAAGCATTTTGGTGGCGCCACTATAAACAAGAATGATAAGAATGTTAATAATGAAAAGAATGATAAGAAGATTAGGAACTTCTTGTCGGATTCTGACGAATACCGACTTGCCAAATTATTATGGGATTTAATTTTTAGAAGAAAGCCAGACCATAAAATCCCCAATCTACAAGTTTGGGCTGAACATATTGATTATATGATAAGATTGGATAATCGTAAACCAGAAGATATAGAGAGAATAATTAAATGGTGTCAACAAGATTCATTTTGGTATAAGAATATTGAAAGCACACAAAAACTAAGAAAACAATATGATAGATTAGATGATGAAATAAGAGGAGATAAAAACTATGCAATTAATCAATCAGATGATACAAGTAAGTTCGATGGACTCAGCAAACCATTTGAAGAAATCTAATGGAATAAAAATAATAAAAATAACAACTAAATTCAAATGTAGTAAGTGCGATTTAGAATATTCTAAAGAAATTGAAATTTGGGATAAGTATGTAGAATTTTTCAAAGAACACGAACCAATGCCAATACAATGCGAGGAGTGTGCAGAAAAGGAAAGATTGCAGGATATAATAGAATGCGGTGATAAACTAATTAAAACATTACCAAAGAAATATCAAAAACTTAAAGATTATTATAACTTTCAAGAAAGGGTGGATAAAATGAAATACAAAAGTATATTTCTTCACGGTGAGACTGGGTCTGGAAAAACATTTTTTGCAATTATGGTGTTAAAGGAACTGTGGCTTGAAGGTAAAACCGGAATGTTTTTATCGTATCCGGAATTTATGAATTTCTGTCTTAATAATTTCGAGAGAGCAAGAAGTAAATTAAATGAAGTAAAAGATTATGCAGGTTGCCTTATTATAGATGATTTGGGTGCTGAAAGAATGACCGATTATTCAAAGAATTTCATTTATATAATTATTAATTATCGAGAATCAAATAGTTTACAGACAATAATAACTTCAAATTATTCAATTAAGCAACTCGATTATATGATAGATAAGCGTATTTCATCGAGAATTGCGGGGATGTGTGATATATTTGAGTTGAACGGGGACAAACGTATACCATTTTAAAGCCCCTGTGCAGATAATTGTAAAGATTTTTTTTGAAACTATTAAAAACATAAAATTGTTAGATAATGATACTAATTAAACATAGTTATTTTAATAATATTATAAATATTAATAAATATCTTATAAAATATACAAATATTTATTAAGGAGGACTAGTTATGAATACAAGTATTGTAGATAAAATGGTTGACGAGAATTTTAAATTAGATTTAGCAAAGCTTGCTAATGATGCTTCTATTGGCATTCTTCTTGGTCTAAGGCAAAGAAATGATTTTATCAACGAACAGCTTAAAAAAGGTATAAAATTATGCGCGATACTAACAGATGCACTCAATATTGGTGTTGTGCTCCAAGAATCGAGACAACCGTATCAACAATTATTCTCGTCAACTAGTGATACAGATATTAATTTACTACATTTTGTTAAAGAATATAAAAATTATATCAATAAATCTGGCAATAATATAAAAACCCATCTTGAAAAGACTAAATTGATAAAAAACAAATTAGAAGATATCTTAGGAGAAAAATTTTCTCTTAATGAAGATGGAGCAAAAGAGATTTCAGAATATTTTTTTAACATTAGTTCAACTATAAGTGAAACATTGTCCAACCAATGGGATGAAATCCAATATTAGATAAATTTATTGATGTTTGGGATTCAATCAACAAAAAACCTGAATATCAATGGGATGCAAATCCTTATGTTTGGATAATTGAGTTTAAACGAATAGAGAAAGAAAATGCAGATAACACGGAAAGATAAAAAACATGATATCCCCTTAATTTCTGGCGAGGAGCATGATGCTTTAACTGGCTGGAAG
>JAHIVR010000185.1 GCA_018816625.1 Nanobdellota archaeon
CACCTTCAGGATTGAAATTAGTTACATCTTGATTTAATATTTTTTCTTCTAACGACTATAATATAGGTAATAGAATAGAAGATAGAGAAGTTAATCCTGAAGGAAAAGAGAGATGAAAAGAAAAGATTTTATCAAATTAGTAAATGAAGCAAATAATATTTATTACCAATCAGATGAAGAAGCTGTGGATGCTTTAGAACAGTCCTCTAATCTAGATGGGATTGCTCTTCATAACGAAAGAAGAATGGTCACAAAAATCGGAGCAATAGCATTTATTAGGTGGCAGGCACTTCAATTTAATGGAAATTGGAATAATGAAGAATTGGAAAATTGCGCCCACAATTTTAAGAGAGTCGATTTGATAGATTAGAAGGGAGTAAAGATGAGGATTTCGTAGAACTGATTAAATAAGAAAAATCGGAGACCAACGTTCTAAAATATACCCAGGGTGAAAACTCTGGGTATTTTTTTGTATAAATAATAGGGAAATAAGAATGTATTCGGTGAGGAATGTTAAAACAATTTAGAGGTTTAAAAGAACACGGTTATTTCGGAATCTACAGAGGTGAGGTTGTCGATAATAAGGATCCATCTAGATCTGGTAGATGCAAAATAAAAGTGTATGGTATTTATGATGGTGTTGCAAAACAAGATCTTCCTTGGGCTGATCCATGCTTCCCAATTGGTGGCTCTAAAGGATATGGATCTGTTTACATTCCTGTTATTGGTTCAAAGGTTTTTGTTGTCTTTGAAGCAGGAGAAATATTCTCACCAGTATATTTAGGCGCATCCCCTCTGGAAGGGGACATACCAGCAGAAATTGATGTCCCTAATAAGTATCTCATTATCAAGACAAAAAGTGGGGCACAGATCCTAGTATCTGATGCTGAAAATGAAGGGATCAAGCTAGAAACATCTGGCGGCCTTTTATTTGAATTAGACGATATTTGTGGTCGAATAAGACTAAGAGATAAAGCAGGGAGTTTCATCGAACTGGCGGGGGGAGATATAATAATACAGGCAAAACGCAAACTACATTTAAATCCAGGGAGCTAAAATGGATATCATTGAAAAAATCAATATTCTAATCAGAGATTCAGAAACACAAACTGAAAAGGCAGAAAGAAGATATAAGGAATTTACATCCAAAACTGGCGGAGACCCAGAAAAACTTGATCGAATGTTAGCTCTCAGAACAAAAAGAATAAAGCCAGGATCTGAAAAAATGGACGTGTGGAGAAAATTCCTAAAATCAAAAGGAAAAGAACATCTAGCAAAACAATGGGCCCATACAAGTATGATGAAAGATTCAGAAGAGGAAAAATAAAATGGCCTTAGAATTACTTAAGAAAATGGATATGTTATCAAAAACGAATGCATCACTAACTTTGTCCGAAGAAGAAAAAGAAATACTAACAAAAAAAATCAATAAGTTAAATTCTATCCTAGAAGATATTTCTCAAAAAATATTCTACTCAGAACAAGTAACACCAAACCAAATAAAAAGAATAAACGAAATCGTCAGCATCCTCGAAGATGATTTAGTTGATTTAAATCAGATTATCAAATGATTCTAGATGACTTCATTATAAACTTTTCAAAATCATATCCTAATACCTTCAATGATCATCCAAAAAGTTTGTGGAACTACAACAAGTATGGGCTTGTTAACTGGAGACATATCAAGAAAACATCGAGACAAGATCTATCTAAGAGAGCACAGGAACTTAGATTGTTACCTGATGGAACAGCCATTGTAGATTATTTCATTACTGTTGTAATGAATAAGTATAAAGATAGAATCGATTCGATAACCAGTTCTACAAGAGAAAGTGAAGGAACTATACAAAGTATTACAGATATTGCAGAAGCAAGAAAAGAAATAGTCACATATGTACAACCATATCTAGTTGTTATACTAAAAGAGACCGATTTAGTATCTATAACAGAAAGATTTGAAAGTATTTATTCGTCAAGATCATGGGATTCTGGATCCACTTCTGGAAAAAGTTATGGACAAAGAGAAACTGACGAGGCTGAAAATAGAAGACTTTCTTTTGCCGGAGCAGTTAGAATGGCATGTAGAGGAAACTACAAATCCAAAAGACAG
>JAHIVR010000186.1 GCA_018816625.1 Nanobdellota archaeon
AATCTCTTATTGCCTTCTCTATCTGTGCAAGGGAAAATTCTTTAGGTTCAAAGGTGAGTGTTTGCTCTAGTTCCGTCATTTACAATCCCCACTCCGTTTTCTTTTGTCTTTTGATTTCGGCAATCTCTTGTAAAATTCTTATTTCACTTGAACTTAACAAATCTTTGTTATTTTTGAAGTTTTTGAATTGTTTCTCTCCAAGTTCCGTATACAGGAAAGGTACGTCTTTTAACTGCCTCTCAAAGTTTACTCCTGGAATTGAAATGGCCAGCTCCATTCCTTCTGTTGCCTTGTCAACTGATTGGTTTTCGGACTGAATATTTTTTATTCTTCCAACCTCTTCATCTTTATTATTTATCATCTTTAGATTTTGGATTAGTTTTCCCCCTTCAACTCTTACTCCAAATATGGCTGGTTTCGTGTTTCTAAAAACGTATTGTGGCAGAATTTTTAGTTTGCATATTGTTGTTAGGCCCAGGAGTCTTTCTTTTTCAATTTCTTTTGATTTTACTGTTCTAAAATTAACAAGGTCTTCAATGAGCTTGTATACTACTTCGTTTTCAATTATTTTAATTGCCTTTGAAATTTCTTTGGCGTCCTCTTCTATGTGGGTGTTGAAACTAACAATTACAGCATCCAGCTCGTTTATTTCAAGGTTTGCTTTTGCAGAAGTAATGTCTTTTTTGTTTATGTTTCCTATTCCGGCTCTGAGTACTGGAACGTTTGCTTGTTTTAATAAAACCAGTAGTGCCTCCAGACTTTCAAGAGAGTCGGCTTTTGCTATGATTCCTTTATTTGAGGTTTTAATATTTTCTGATATCTCTTTCTTGAATTCTTTTTCAATCTTTTCTTTATTGTTATTATGAAGCATAAAAGGCATTCCAGGAAGAATATCTATTTTCTCTGTGAATTGCATTCTCAATCCTGTTGAGGCCTGGACTTTATCTTTTGGTTTGAATTTTGAGCATAAGGGTTGTATCTCTTCTAGGACTCTTATCTTTGTTATGTTTGCAGAACCATCAAAACTAGCCACAGCTATTTCATCGCTTTTTGTTAGGGTTCCATCGTAGAGTATTGCCTCAGCATAATGTGTTGACTTTTCTTTCTTTACTTCAAGGATAACCCCTTTTGGTTCTTTTCCAAGGGTTATTCTCTCTTCCAGATATTTTTGGCTCAGACCGCAAAGCATCATAATTAATTCTTGTATCCCTTGTTTTGTGTGAGCCGAGGTTGGGATGAGGGCTATCTTCTTTGTAAAATCTTCAATGTTATAATAAAGGTCTGCATCAAAATCATAACTGTTTAACACCCCTATAAGAGTTAGATAACGCTCATCAAATAGTTGTTTAACTCTTTGTGGTTGGTTTTCTATTACTTCTTTTATTGGTTGTGGTTCTTTAGTTGTGTTGGCTTGCCATCCAGATATGTTGTCTATTTTATTAAGGGCTATCATGAATGGGGTTTTATTGTGTTTTAATATCTGTATTACCTCTGCGGTTTGTGGTTTTATCCCCTCGTTTATATCTATTACGAGAACGGCAAGGTCTGCTAGGCTCCCTCCCCTTTTTCTTAGGTTTGTGAAAGCGGCGTGTCCCGGGGTGTCTATTAATAAAAACCCTGGGATGTTTAGCTTGACTCCAGAGCTATCTATTAGAGGGCAGGCTAGCTTAAGCTGGTTCATTGGGTAGAGGGTGAAGGATATTTTTTGGGTTATCCCCCCTTTTTCTTTCTCCTGAATACAGCTGTCTCTAAGGCAATCAAGGATTGATGTTTTTCCGTGGTCAACATGCCCACATATTGTAACTATTGGCTGTCTTATTGTCATGGAGAATAGAAAGAGAGTTAGGTTAAAAAGGTTTTGAAAGAATTTAGGTTCTTGTAATTGGATAAAAAAGAGAGTAGGGATACGGGCGTCCGAAGCCAGTAAAAAAAAACCCGAAAGTCAATTTTTAACTGATTGTTCCGCCCAATCCGAACGAAAAGTATAGGCCCCCATCCTATTTAAGTGTTTCTAACCACCCACAAATTGTTAATTTTAAGGGAAAAGTTTAAAAGGGGTTTTTAGGCAAAGGATTAAAAATATAACTTTCCTTTATGAAAAATGAAACATTATACTTTAAGAGATTTGGATAAAAAGTATGATATGGAGCTTAAAAAGGTTGTAAAGGAAGTGAAGAAGAAAAAACCAAAACTAGTGTTACTTCAGTTTCCGGATGGGTTAAAACCTTATGCTACCGCGGTGGTTGATTATCTTGAAGAAGAAACAAAAGCCGAGTATCTTATATGGTTGGGTAGTTGTTTCGGGGCTTGTGATTTTCCAACAGGATTGGAATATTTAAAACCCAAAATAGATTTAATGGTTCAGTTTGGTCATAGTGCCTTGATGCCGAGTTATTAGACCTTGACTATTTTTTCTAGTTATAACAATGTCTGATAAGGAGCAGAGTTATTAATTTATTCGTTATCATCTCTTATATCTCCTCTTTCTATTGCTGCCTTGTATTCAGGGCGTGTTGGGTCGTAAAAGATTACTTTACACTTTGCGCAGTAAAAGAATGTATCTGGGGCATACTCCCCTCCGAGTCTAGCATCGGGGTGTTTATTTTCTTCACACCACCTCTGCTTTCTTCTTTCTTTTTTTATTGCTAATAATTTTTGTTGAGCAATTTCTTTAAGGGCTATCAGATATTCATCTCTAGGAGTTAGTCTTCTTCTGGAAGGAGCTTTTCGTGTAGTTGTTTTTTTTAGAGTCTTTCTTGTTGGACTCATTGCTTTTTATAAACATAAAAAGAGTATAAAAGTATTATTGCACTTTACAATTTAATAACTTTTATTGCAAAAGAGTTTTAATTGGAAAATGAAGGTTATTTTATGTTAACTATTAAATAGTAACAAATAGAAAGGTTTAAAAAGTCTGAATTTATTGAAAAAATATGAAAATTAAGGATGTAGAAAGAACCGAAAGAGTAAGGGGTGAAGCTTCTTTTGTTACTGGTGAGTTTGCTCTTGTTTATGCCGAGAAAGTTGAAAAATTCATAAGTGACCATAAAAAAACTATGGGGGATAAATGGGTTAAAAGTGCAGGAAGCAGGCTGTACAATTTTCAAGGGAGAAGTGGTGAAGGGTATATTCTTGGTTCAAGCACTGATATGGGGGTTGCATTGGCAACTTTTTGTCCAGAGATTCCATTAATTACTGGAGAACAACTTTTAAATCTATATAAGCAGGCAGGAAATAAAAATCCTTTTGGGATAGTCTATATTGATTTTGGAATTCAAATTAATGGACAGCCAAATACAAACAGAGAACAGGCAAGGATACTTTTAGATGATTTTAAAAAAAGAGGAATAAAAATAGGAGAAGGAAGAGTTCCTAATTTTAATCAATTAAGACTACAGGCTGATAAAGGTGCGGGATTAGTTTATAGATTAGCAGATGATGTGAAAGAAACTGTTTCGGTTTCAGATTATCCTTTTAGGTCTGTTGGAAAAAATGGATTGTTCGGGGCTTATCTTGGTACGCTTGGCATCTGGGATGCTTACTCGAACTACTTGGACGACTCTGATGAGGACGGTCGGGTGGTGCGTTATGACGCCGAAGGCGCCGCGCCGAAAAAATTAGAGGGAACAACACCAAAACCAAAAGACTTAAGTGAAACTTTAAAACAAGAGTTTTTGAAGAAGTTTTAGAAATCTTTTTAAATTCTGCTTATTTTTACAACCATCCTGTAAGTAGTGCTACACCAACTAAAAATAACAACAATCCTGCAACAAGATGTAGTCTTTTTATGTTTCTATCTTTCCATCCTGTTACTTCATCGACTTTAGCAAATCCAAAATAAATTGCTAGAGTTATGATTATCATTGGAAGAATAAAAATAAGATTATAATAAAGAAGCCAGGGAAGTGCTCCAATTATTCCTAGGTCTGAGAGAAGACCAGAGGCTACAACATAAGGACCTATTGTGCACGGAAGTAGGAAGAGAGTTACTAAAAAGCCTGTTATGAATGCTCCAGAAGGAGAGGTCACTCTTTCTATTATCTTTTTTACTTTTGGTCTTAAGAAGATTGGCATCTCTGTTCCGACACTTCCTTTTTTGTAATAAAAAAAGTCTTTTATGTTTAGTGCACCTAGAATCATAGAAATTATTGCGAATCCCTTGTAAACATAAGGGGACGCCGTAAGTATTGCTTGTGTAAGGGTTCTAAATAATTGTACTATAATTACTCCGTATATAAAATATCCAACATACACTGCTGCCACAAAAGATAATCCTCCCAATAAAACTCTTCTTTTTTTATCTGGATTTTGAATCATTATTGCAACAAGAATCATTGCCAAAACAGCAATAGCACACGGGTTAACAGAATCTGCTAGTGCAAGGGAAGTTATTTTTATGAAGTTCATTTTAACAACCAGTTAGTTTTTGGAGGGTTTCTATGCTTTGAGTCCCAACATACTTCTCTCCGTTTATTATCCATGTTGGATTTGCTTCAATATTTTTTTCTTGACACTCTGTTTGTTCGAAGAAACAATCTACACTTGTAATGTGTTCGTAGAATTCCCCAAATAATTTTTGTTGATTTTCACAGGCATGACAACCCAGTCTTTCGTAAACAACAGATTTTTTACCTATACATTTTGCAATTTCTTCTGTTGTCTGTGGGCCAGGGTTTTTTGCCATTAATAATATTGCAAGAACTATAACCGCGATAATTACCAAAGGAGTCACCCATTTATTTTTATTGGCCATTTTCTTTATAGTTGATTCTTTCTTTTAAAGGTTTTGATGTAATCAGTTACTTTTTTCTATTTTTATTACTTTTCCTTTTATGATGGCTTCTGCTAGTTTATTTCTTGCAGATTTTAATATTCTTGAGAGTGTTGGTTGAGATATTTGCATTCTTGAAGCGGCTTTTTCTTGGGGGAGGTTTTCGTAATCTATTAGCCTTATTGCTTCGAATTCATCTTCACTTAGTAGAGATTCTTCCAATTTTCTTTTTGGAATTCCGGCCGGCTTAAAATAGTGTGAAGAAGGATTGCCTCTTATCCTTCTTCTTATGCATGGTCTGGGCATTTCAATTTCTTCTATTTTGGGATCTTCTACAAACACCCTTTCCGTATCCTCTTTTTAGGGGTTGGACTCCTTCACAGTTTCCTTCTTGTCTTCCTGTTTTTGGTCTTTCTCCTCTTGGCCCGGTTTTATCCTTATTTGGCATTTTTATTCTTCCTGCTAATTAAATTAGCTTATTTAGTTATGAATACCTATTCATAACACTATTTAAATCTTACTTTTTCAGAACTAGTAATCAGGCATCTCTTCTTTCTTGTCAAGAGTTTCTTGTTCTGCTTTTGGTTTGGCTTTTGTAGTCTTTGCTTCCGCAGGTTCTGGTGTTTCTGCCATTTCTGATACAGAAACAGAGTTTATCATCTCTCTGAACTTTAGAAATTCTGCTGCTGGTATTCTAACTCCTGCCTTTGTAAACCCGGTGTATCTATCACTTGTAACAAACTCTCTTATTGTTAAACCCCGCTTTCCACCGAAATCGTCAACACGAATAACAATATCGGATGTATCGTTTTTTGGTATTTTCCCAATATCTTTTTCCATAGTATCACTGAGAAAAAGGGTTTTATAAAGTTATTGTCTTAAGAAATTGTACTTCTTTTCTAAAGCGTAATAGATTTGGGCTTCTGATTGGATATCTTGTTTGTTCAGATTATTTAGGTAATCTACTAGTATTGCCCCCCTATTTGGCCCGGGAAAGATTCTTCTTGCTATTCCTGCTAAAGGGGGATAAACTATTTGGTTTCCGGTGCATAAAATTACTGGGATGTCTAAAGCATAACAAATTCCCATGTAAAAGATGGCCTCCCTATTTCTTTCTCCACTGTTGAAATTAACTACAAGAATATCTACATCTCTTGCAAAATCATCAAGGTTGGTTGAATCATAGCTGGTTAAACATGTTTTTGTTTTTCTTATTTCTTGAATTATCTGAGAGAAATTTTCAAGATTTCCAACAAATAACACTTTTTTACATATCTCTTCAGGGAGTTGTTTTATGGGGGAGAATTTAGATTCGTATTCCCCGCTTCTTAATAATTTGAAGGCTTTTTCTTTATCAGAAAAGGCGTACGATGCTACGCTTAAAAACAATGGTTCTTGTGAATCTTCATCAACTGTGATTATTGGTATTCCTCTTGCTCTTGCTGCTCCTATCTCGGCGTAAGTCATTGTCCCTCTTTGGTATCCTTTTTGGAAGTAAGCTAGGAGTACATTACATCCTTGGGAAGCATTCATATCGTCTTCAACTAGTTTTGCAATTGCGTGCTGCCTATGGTTTCTTGGGTCACTAAAATGAAAGTTTGGAAGCGCGGTTTTGAAAGAGTCTCTCCAATTAGAAGAAAAGCTTCCAGCCGGATAAATAGTTGGTTTAATCATGAAGAATAAAGATTAAATTAGTTTAAAAGAAAAGTTGTTATGGGATGTATATTTTATATTGTGAAAACTTTAATCAGGTGGAAGTCTTAATGGTTTTTGGGGTTCTGATTTTTCTACTTCCTGAAAATGTGTTTCAATAAATTTTATTAATTGGCTATTTTCAACTTCATATCTTGTTGAGGGGTATTCTACTAAATTTTCTCCACATTTTAAGCAATGATAAACATTGTCTGTACCTTCTGTTGTAATATATTTTTCACCACATTTACAGGTTATAATCTCATATACTGTCGGAGGGAGGATTTTCATTTTATTTAAGGACCGTGGCTTTTTCTATCTCAACTTCTTCAATCGGTCTATCACTAGAGTCGGTGTTTTCTTTTGCTATTTCATCAACAACATCCATTCCTTCAATAACTCTGCCGAATACAGGGTGTTTTGAATCCAAGAAATTATTATCTACAAGATTTATAAAGAATTGTGACCCTCCCGTGTTTGGTCCTGCGTTTGCCATAGCTATTGTCCCTCTTAGATTATAGTTTCCTGGTTGATGTGTGAATTCGTCATTTATGTTGTATCCAGGTCCGCCTGTTCCTGTTCCTGTGGGGTCTCCCCCTTGTATCATAAAACCATCAATTATTCTGTGAAATATAACCCCATTGTAGAAGCCTTGTTTTACAAGATTTTCAAAATTCCCTGTTGTTATTGGCATGTCATCATACAATTCTATTATTATGTCTCCTGCGCTTGTTTCGAGTTTTATTTGTGTTCCCATGTTATTTTCTACTGTTCTTCCGGTAAATCCGCCTTTTGCAAATCCGAAAGCAACGATTATTAAAAATATTCCCCCTATATAAATCCAATCTTTTTTCATTAATAGATATATTTTGTGGGGTTTATAAATTTAATTCCCACAGACTTGTACAACTATTTCTCTGTCTCTTGCACTGCATGTTTCTACTGCAAATATCCTCTGCCACTGTCCAAGAGCCATCTCTTTGTTAATTATTGGAATGTTTTGTGAGGTTTCCATGACCATGCATCTTAGATGACCGTTTGTGTTTTTTGGTTCGTTTTCAGGGCAGTCTTGTCTTAGTTCTATCTTATCATGGAAGTATTTGGAGTTTTTTGGAGCTATTTTTTCAAAGAAGTTTTTGAAGTCTTGCATAAGGAGTTTTTCACTCTCGTTTATTTTTATGGCCATTGTTGTGTGTCTACTGAAAATATTAACATAGCCTTGTAGAAAAGGATACTTATCAACTATTTTTTTTATTTTATCAGTAATATCAATAAACTCCAGAGCTTCTTTAGTTTTTAGCTTTAGGATTTCAGAATAGCATTTCATCTTTAATCTTTCATTTCAATTTTAATGTTGACGTTTTTTGGAATCTTCATCCTCATTATATGGTGAAGAACCTTTTCGTTTGCTGGAAGATCTATTAGTCTTTTATGGATTCTCATTTCGAATCTGTCAAATGTTGCTGTCCCATCTCCGCAAGGAGATTTTCTTGTTGTGATTTTGAGTTTTTTTGTTGGAAGAGGAACCGGTCCGCTTATAACTATTCCGGCTTTTTTAGCTATTTCTCTTATAGAATCTGTAACGTTGTTTAGGACTTCTATTTCTGTACTGTTTAATTTTATTCTTACCTTGGCCATGTTTAATAAATCGAAGACTAGTTTAAAAAGCTTTTGGGGTAATTTTTATAAAGAAAAGTATTCTTATTTGGATATGTTAGCACAGGTATCTATTTTTCCAACAGACAAAGGAGCGAGTGTTTCAGAGTATGTTGTTGATGCCATAAGGTACATTAGGTCTGAATGTAGGCACAGGGGGATGGGGTGTGAGGTTACCTCAATGGCAACCCTTATTGAGGGGGGTATGGATGATGTTTATGGGGTTGTAATCGGGGCCCATAGGATACTAAGAGCACGTTCTGATAGGGTTTACCTTGTTATGACTATTGACGACAGAAAAGATAGACAAGACTCTATTACAAGGAAGAAAGCAAGAATTGAAGAGCTGTTGTTAAAAGGTTAAACTTTTTATACTAATTTTGCTTGGTTTTTGTGAGGTGAAATATGGTTGAAGCTTTTGTACAAATAAGTGTGGTTATTGCTATTGTTTTTGCTGTCTCGGTCATAATGAAATTTTTGAGGCAACCTCTTATTATAGGGTACATTTTGTCTGGGATTATTGTTGGACCTTTTGTTCTTAATGCTTTTACACACGGAGAAACTCTTAAGATTTTTTCTGAGTTTGGAATTGCATTTCTTCTTTTTATTGTAGGATTACATTTGTCTCCAAGGGTGGTTAAGGATGTTGGAAAAATTTCTATTATAACTGGTGTTGGTCAGATAGTTTTCACGGTTATTTTTGGGTTTTTGATTTCCTGGGCATTTGGATTTTCAATCATAACTTCCCTTTACATCGCAATTGCTTTGACTTTTTCTTCCACAATCATAATCACTAAACTTCTTTCAGATAGGGGAGATTTGGGAAGTTTGTATGGCAAGATTTCAATAGGATTTTTATTGGTTCAAGATTTGGTTGCAATGGTTATTCTTATTGCTATTTCGTCTTTGTCTTCAGGTGAGAGTTTCATAAGTTCTGTTGGGACTACACTGATTAAAGGAACTATCTTGACTGCATTAATTGTAGTTATTAGTGTCTTTGTTTTACCAGTATTTCAAAAGACTTTTGCGAAGTCTCAAGAGTTACTTTTTGTTTTTTCACTGGCATGGGGGTTGGGGATTGCGTCTTTGTTTCATTATGCCGGATTGTCTTTGGAAGTTGGAGCTTTGATTGCTGGAGTTGTGCTAGCTGTCTCTCCCTATAGTTTTGAGATAAGTGTTAGAATGAAGCCCTTGAGAGACTTTTTTATAATCTACTTTTTCATATTTTTAGGTTCACAAATGATTTTGTCAGGGTTTGGAGAGAATTTGGTTCCGGCGATTATTTTCTCTTTGTTTATACTTATAGGGAATCCTTTAATTGTTATGTCTCTTATGGGGCTTTTTGGGTACACAAAGAGAATTGGGTTTATGGCTGGTTTGACTGTTGCCCAGATTTCCGAGTTCTCTTTAATTTTGATTGCGCTTGGTGTGAAGGTGGGGCATATTTCCCAAGAGATTTTGTCGCTAGTGACATTTGTAGGGATTATCACAATTGCTGGCTCTGCTTACATGATAATTTATGCGGATAAGATTTATCCTAAGATTTCAAAATATCTGAGATTCTTTGAGAAAGGAAACGTAAAGAAAGAGAAGATTTTGAAAAAGGATTATGATGCTATTCTTTTGGGTTATAACAGAATTGGGTTTAGTATTTTGAAATCTTTTAAACACATAAAGAAAAAATATCTTGTCGTTGATTTTAACCCTGATGTTGTTGCAGATTTGAAGAAGCTTAGAATTCCGATTTTATACGGAGATGCTTATGATAGCGATCTACTTAGTGAGCTTCCTTTAAAGAAGGCGCAGCTCATTGTATCAACAATTCCTGATTTAGAAACAAATGTTATTTTAATAGAAACTGTTAGGATAACTAATCCAAAAGCAATCATTATTGTTAGGGCTCACTCTATTGAAGACGCTATGATATTCTATAAGAAAGGTGCAACCTATGTTTTGACCCCTCATTTTTTAGGAGGAGAGTATGTTGCTAAAATGATAAGGACCTCTGGTGTTGAGGCCTCTGATTATGAAGAGGAGAGAAGCAAACATATAAAGATGCTTGAAGAAAGAAAGAAACAAGGACACGACCATCCAGCGGTAGAGAAGAACTGAGTCCTTCACCTTTTCTTAAATAATTAGGTAAAAATAAGAATCAGAAATTTTAATAAACCCCTTATTTGTTTCTTTTTTATGATAGTTACGTCTTTTCTTGAAAGAGCGTTAGAACAATCTTGGTGTAAGGAAACAAGTTCATTTCCTAATAAATGGAACACTGGGAATCCCGCACTAGGGCAGTGCGCGGTTACTGCTTTAGTTGTTAATGATTATGTTGATGGAGAAATAGTGTGGGCTCAGGTATCTGTTGGGGATGAGAGTATTTCCCACTACTTCAATCTTGTTGATGGTGAGGAGGTTGATTTAACAAGAAGACAGTTTCCAGAAGGGATAATAATTCCAAAGGGTGTTCCAAAAACAAACGGGTTCAAAACAACTAGAGATTACATTTTATCTTATCCTAAAACTGTTGAAAGATACGAGCTTCTTAAAAAAAGGGTTTTGTCAAATTTTTGAGAGTAAAACTAAGTTTCGTCTGGGATATTGTGCCAGCCAAATACTGCTGTGAAGAACTCAAATAGTCTTAAAATTATTTCAAGGAAGATTATGAATAGTATGTATATTGCTATTGAGCTGAAGAATTCTGGTAACTGGCCAATTTGATCCATTATTCTTGAGAAGTTGAAGAAATTTGGTTTTGTCATTGATATTGCTAGAAGCGTGAAAGGAAGAAGTTTTGCAACCTCTTTTGCCAGAGCCTGCCCGTATTTTGGAATGTATGAAATCATTCTTATGGCTCCTATTATTGTTGCTGAAAGTAGTATCACTCCCTGCACATCTAGACTATCTGTTAAAAGTATTAGAAGTATTGCAAATACTGCAAACCATAGGAAGATAAGGAAAGGCAGTATTATTATATATTCTATGAAGTAAAAAAATCCTGCAAGAAGTTTTTGAAGTACTGGGTGATCTGACCTGTTGTATTGATTTAGGTTTAATTCTAGTATGTTTTTTCTTGCTATGAATCTGTAGAATTTCCATACAATTACAGAGTATATTACTATGAGGATTATAAGAATAAAGAAGGTTATTCCGAGTTGTGCCCACGGAGGAACAGAGCTCATGATTCCGTCATGCATGCCGGTAATTATTTCTATAATACTGTCTATCACCCCCATGGCTTAAATAGGAAAGACAGCTTTTTAAGAGTTTTGAAATTATAAATATTTAACAAATCCATTATTTTTATCAACAAGTATGTTTTTGGGTTTTATGGGTTTGTCAGTTATTTCAAAGCCCATAACTATTATCTCTTCTCCGGGTTTTATTAAATGGGCTGCTGCTCCGTTCATACATATGGCTCCTTGTTTTTCCCCTTTCATTACATATGTTTCAAGTCTTGCTCCTGAGGTGTTGCTGACTACAAGAACTTTTTCTCCTGGCCAAAAACCCGCTTTTTCTATTAAGTCGGAATCAATTGTTATGCTCCCTATGTAATCCAGATTTGCTTCTGTTACTGTTGCTTTGTGTATTTTAGACCTTAATACGGCTCTCATATTGGAGGATATTGGAATAACTTTAAATATCTTTATTTGTTAATATCTTCATGATAGACATCAAATTAATTAGGGAGAATCCTAAGCTAGTTAGGGACAATATAAAGAATAAATTCCAAAAGGACAAGTTAAAGTTAGTTGATGAGGTTATAAGATTGGATAAGGAGTGGAGGGAGCTTAAGTATAAGGAAGATTCTTTGAGGAGTTCTAGAAATCAGGTTTCTAAAAATATAAGTGAATTAAAGAAAGCGGGAAAGAGTGCTACCGTTGAAATAAAGAAGGCCGGAGAGATTCCTGGGGAGATAAGTAACATGCAGGATAGAAGGAAGAAACTTGAAGAAGAGATTACAGAGATAATGTGGAAGATTCCAAATATAATACATTCCAGTGTTCCTATAGGGAAGGATGCGACTTGTAATAAAGTAATTGGAAAGTATGGGGTTCCAAAGAAATTAAAAGATGTTAAGAGCCATGTTGAGCTGGGAGAGGAATTGGGAATGCTAGATTTTGATGTGGTCGCTGATGTTGCAGGAAAAGGGTTTTACTTCTTGAAGGGAGATTTGGCTTTATTGAATATGGCTTTGATTAATTATGCAAGAGATTTTATGGTTGAAAAAGGATTTATGTATGTAGAACCTCCATTAATGATAAGAGAAAAGATATTGAAAGGGGTTTATTCTAATGAAGAGATTGAAACAATGGCTTATAAGGTGGATGGAGAGGATTTATTTTTGATTGCCACGTCAGAACATCCTCTGATTGGACAGTTTATAGATAAAACCTTGAGGGGAAAGGAGCTTCCCATATTGCAGACATCTTATTCAATGTGTTTTAGAAAAGAGATAGGTAGTCACGGGATTGATGAGAAAGGGATATTTAGGACTCATCAGTTTAACAAACAAGAGATGGTTGTTGTTTGTGAGCCTGGAGATTCTTATAAATGGTACGAGAAGATGTTAAAATATTCTGTTGATTTATTTAAGAAGTTAGAAATTCCGTTTAGAGTGGTTGAGCTTTGTTCTGGAGATTTGTCTGACTTGAAAGCTAAGTCTTGTGATTTGGAGGCGTGGAGTCCTAGGAAGAATGATTATTTTGAAATAACTTCACTAACAAATATGGAGGCAGCGCAGGCAAGAAGATTAGGAATAAAGATAGAAGACAGGGGAAATAGATATTATGCCCACACTCTGAACAATACTGTTATTGCAACATCTAGAGCTTTGGTTGCAATAATGGAGAATAATCAACAAAAAGATGGCTCAATAAAGATTCCCAAGGTGTTAGTTCCTTATATGGGTGGAAAAAAAGTGATTCAAAAAAATTGGTGAAAAAAAACTTAAAGAGTAAGTTTGAGAAGTACCTCTTGATAGACTGGAAAGAGTTTTATTTACTTTTGATTTTATGGGTTTTGTTTTTGGTATTGCACCACATGATTGAGAACCTTTTTATAATAAAAGAGGCATTTTTGTATTTCATAGCGACAAGAATTATTCCTTTGTTCTTTGTTATAACCTTAATATATACCGTTACTCACCATCACAAAAGACAGTTGCATGAGCATAGGAAGAAAAAGTAAACTTTTTCTGAGTCCTCCCCAGATGTCAGAGTTAAGCTCTGCATCGTGAAGTCAAGAACGACTTCTGAAGCGTGGTAGAACTTAGGAAGCATGTTAAGAAAGTAAGTAGGCTATGTGTAATTTCTAAGCCATAAATTTTGGAACAATATTCCACTGATGTTTAGCCTTATTTAAAACTG
>JAHIVR010000187.1 GCA_018816625.1 Nanobdellota archaeon
ATAAACTTAAAATCCAGAGATTTCTTAGAATAATATGAATAAAAAACAAATGTCTGAAAGGGAAATAGAGACAAACTTTATTACTCCTGCGATTGAAAAATCAAATTGGACTAAAAAACAAGTTAGAATGAATGTTTATTTTACAGATGGAAAGATAATGATTGCTGGAAAAACAATAAAAAGAGGAAAAAGAAATTTTGCAGACTATATACTGGAATATAAACCAAATGTCCCATTGGCAATTATAGAGGCTAAAGACAACAATCATTCAGTTGGGGATGGGATGCAACAAGCACTAGGATATGCTGAGAAATTAAAAGATATCCCCTTTGTTTTTAGTTCAAATGGTGATGGATTTGTTTTTCATGATAGAGAAACAGGAAAAGAGATAAATTTAGCTTTAGACAAATTTCCTACTCCTGAAGAATTATGGAAGAAATATAAAAAATATAGGGGGATTACAGAAAAGATTGAAGACACAATCAAGTCTGATTATTTTTATGAACCAGGCTTCAAACAACCAAGATATTATCAACGAATTGCGATTAACAGAACAATCGAAGCAGTGGCAAAAGGCATAAAAAGAGCATTGCTTGTTATGGCCACCGGAACAGGAAAAACTTATGTTGCTTTTCAAACCATCTGGAGATTAAAACAAGCAGGACTTGCAAAAAGAGTTTTGTATCTTGCAGATAGAAATATTTTAATTGATCAACCTAAAAATAATGATCTAAAACCTTTATCTAAAGTTATTACAAAAATCTCCAATAGAAAAGCAGATCCATCCTACGAAGTATATCTTGCATTATATCAAGCAGTTTCAGGAGAAGAAGATATCAAGAACATCTACAAGAATTTTTCTCCAGAGTTCTTCGATCTAATAATTGTTGATGAATGCCACAGAGGAAGTGCAAAATCAGATTCTCAATGGAGAGAAATTTTAGAATATTTTAAACCAGCCGTTCAAGTAGGTATGACTGCAACCCCCAAAGAAACTAAAGATACATCTAATATGGACTATTTTGGAAAACCTCTTTACACATATTCATTAAAGGAAGGGATAGAAGATGGATTTCTTGCACCATATAAAGTTGTTAAGGTAGCAATAGATAAAGATGTTCATGGATATAGGCCTAAAAAAGGAGAAAAAGATAAATTTGGATATGAGATACCTGACTTTATTTACACAAATCGGGAGTTTGATAGAACGTTAGTTATAGATGAAAGAACCAAAGTTGTTGCTAAAAAAATTACAGAGTTTTTAAAAAATACGGATAGATTTTCTAAGACAATTGTTTTCTGTGTTGATATTGAACATGCGGAACGAATGAGACAGGCATTAGTAAATGAGAACTCTGATCTATACAAAGAAAATTCCAAATATATAATGAGGATTACCGGAGATAATAATATTGGAAAAAGGCAATTAGGAAATTTCATTGATCCTGCTGAAAGATATCCTGTAATTGTAACAACGTCTAAACTAATGAACACTGGAGTTGATGCTCAAACTTGTAAGCTAATAGTTTTAGATTCACCTATTCAATCAACGACAGAATTTAAACAGATTATTGGAAGGGGAACAAGAATTAAAGAAGATTATGGTAAGCATTATTTTACTATTATGGATTTTAGAAATGTTACAAATAAATTTGCAGATCCAGATTTTGATGGAGAACCTGTTCAGATTTATACAATAAAAGAAGATCAAGAAGTAAAAGAAGAACAAACTAAAGAACAAAAATTAGAAGATGGTGAAAGGATACTTGTTTCACCAAGTATTGCTTATTCAGAAGAAGAAGAAAAGGTAAGAAAATTTTATGTTAGAGGTGCAGAAGTTAAAGTGATAAATGAAAGAGTTCAGTATCATGATTCTCAAGGTAAGCTTATAACTGAAGCTTTAACAGATTATACTAAAAAGAATGTAAAAAAAGAGTTTAGAACTTTAAATAAATTTATTCAAAGATGGAATATAGTAGACCAAAAGAGAGCAATTATTGATGAGCTTGAAGATCAAGGGCTTTTACTTGATGCATTGAGGGAAGAAATTCCAAATGGGAAAGAATATGATCCCTTTGATTTAATTGCACATATTGCTTATGGACAAAAACCATTAACAAGAAGTCAAAGAGCATTGAAAGTTCAGAAAGATTCTTATTTCAATAAATATGGAGAAAAAGCAAGAAAAG
>JAHIVR010000188.1 GCA_018816625.1 Nanobdellota archaeon
CTGTTGTTGGGGGAAGAGGAGATAAGGTTTATGATTTATGCTAATGGTTACGGTAAATATTTTCCAGAAGAAGCTAATGTTGTAGGATTAGCCCAAGCCCTCACCAAAGCCCAGAGGGATAAATTGAAAGGAGAGGGATGATGAATAAGGAGAAAATACTTAAAACTTTAGATATGATAATTGATGATTGTGCTAAAGATGTTGTAGATTTTGCTGGTCGTGGATTTAATGGCATAACATTGGGCGGATTACACGGGATAATTGAAGCAAAGATAAAAGAACTCGCTGAAATAATCACCAAAGCCCAGAGGGATAAATTGAAAGGAGAGAGATGAACCTAAAAGAACGGATTGAGGAGATAATTAACACTATGTTGTCTCGGATATTTGATAATCGAAAATTAGCTTACAAAGATGTTGATTTGGAAGAAGAAGCAAATGAAAAAGTCAAAGACCAAGCCGAACAGCAAATCCTTGAGCTGTTGTTAGGGGAAGAGGTATTTTGTGTAATAACTGTTCAAGAAAAGTGGGAAAAACCAGAAGGATGTGGTTTTATTTATCGTAATATTTTAGGGGTATATAATTCCATTGAGAAAGCAACAAAATTACAAGAACGATTTATGAATTTTATTGCTTCTTGGGAAAAAACAAAGAATGAATATGAGTGGCGAAGGAAAAATGGTAACTGTTTGCTTGGTATTATTAAATTGAACCCAAATCAAGATGCACAGATTTTTGATTGGAATCATTGATTTAGCCCAAGCCCTCACCAAGGCCCAGAGGGATAAGATAGGAGGGGAAGATGTATGAATTGATAGGATATAATACCGATTGTAGATATTCTCAAGATGTTAGATATAGGAGTTATACTACAAGTAAGAAAAAAGCGGATTTGTTTAACAAGATTCCAAAAATCCAATTTACTGATAGTGGACACGGAATTGTATTTCACGCAAGAGAAATGAGTGAATTTGATAAAAAGTATAAGAAGCCACCCGTGGGAATATTATCAGATTATGTTAGGAAGCATTTGAGATAAGCCCAGAGGGATAAATTGAGATGAAACATAACCGATAAGAAAAAATTAGGCAAGAATGATAGATGGCAGATATGTAAGAAACATTGGAAAGCATATAATATTGGCAGAAAAGAAATGGATGAATATTGGAAACAGAAGATAGAAAGGTTGTTGAGATGACCCTAAAAGAACGGATTGAGCTAACCTGCCAAAATTGTGAGAAGATTTATACAAGGGAATGTCCTATAAGGGTTTGGGGTAGAAACGAGGAGAACGATTTAAGATTAGATAGCAAAGTAAATCCCACAAAAGATTATTGTTCAAGAATGATAGTAAGAATTATACCACCAGAGTTAGGAGTGAACTATGAAGAGTAAATTTTGTAAATGTAAGAAAATACTGCATGGTTTTAGCTATGTAGAAATAGGAGTATTGAGGTGTGGGCAATGTGGTAAGCCCTTTATTGGGGGTTTTCAATCAGATGATGTTAGAGAGCGTTGGAAGTGGAGAAAGAAAAAGGGAATAAAGAACTGGACTAACACATCTGTATGGAAACCCCAAGCCCTCACCAAGGCCCGGAGGGATAAACTGAAAGGAGAGAGATGAACCTAAAAGAACGGATTGAGGAACGATTAGAGAAATTGGTAATTACTCCACGCATAGGAGAGAAAGACCATAAGTTTGTTATAGCCCAAGCCTCCACCGACATACTCAAGGCGATAGAGGAGCTGTTGTTGGGGGAAGAGAAAATAGAGGAGATAATACATGACCATAAACAAGTATTAAAATATATTCCTTTGGAAGGTAAACCAATATATTGGGAAATAAAAGAACTCGCTGAAATAATCACCAAAGCCCAGAGGGATAAACTGAAAGGAGAGGGATGAAAGTAGATAAAGAATTATACGTAGATTATTGTATTCACGGAACAGCTTTTTATTATATTCGTAAATGGTTTAATCCACTTAAATATATCTTTGGGGATAAGAAAAGAATACCACCAGATAGAATTTTTATAAAAAGTAGAGAGGTGCA
>JAHIVR010000189.1 GCA_018816625.1 Nanobdellota archaeon
TATAAAAAAACATACAGGTAAAAAAATAATAACTAAAGAGGTTTTTGAGAAAAATAAAGAGAGTGTGGGTAATTTTTTATTAAATTTACCTAAAGAAAATCAAGCAAGGTTAGAAAATTTAAAGATAAAAATGGGATTAAGCATAGAAATTTCTAGAGAGGAATCAGAAAATGTTGAAGAATCTAATAATTCTGATGAAATTATTCCAGAAAGGAAATTTATAGGAAAAGAACCTATTAAAATAACTAAAATAAACAAAGATTTAGATGGTGTAAAAATACTTTCTGTAAATTGTGTTCCAGGAAAAAAGTTTGGAGTTGATAATTTTGTAGATGGTTTTAGAGGGAGGTTAAAAGATATGAAAGGAGTTTTACAATTACGTCCGGAATTAGAAGGGCTTGTTTCACTAGATAAAATTTCTGGAAGTAGGCAGGGGATTTCTATTATAGGAATGGTTTCCGATAAAAAGATAACAAAAAATAAAAATATTCTTTTTGAAGTTGAAGATTTAACAGGTAAAATAAAAGTTTTGGTTAATCAAAATAAAGAGGAACTTTATGCTAAGGCGGAAGAAGTAGCTTTAGACTCTGTTGTTGGTTTTAAGTGTTCTGGAAATAAAGAAATTCTTTTTGCTAATGATATTATTTTTCCTGATTGTTTTCTTTTTGATAGAAAAAAATCCCCAGAAGAAGAGTGTGTGGCTTTTATAGGAGATATTCATTATGGAAGTAAGAATTTTATGGCTAAAGAATTTCTTAGATTTATTGATTATTTGAATGGAAAGCTTCCTGGTTCTGAGGAAGCAAAGAAAATAAAATATCTTTTTATTGTTGGTGATTTGGTTACAGGGATAGGAAACTATCCTAACCAAGAGAGGGATTTACAAATAACTGATTTAGAAGATCAATTTACCGGAATTGCCGGGCTTTTGGGGAAAATAAGAAAGGATATAAAAATAATTATTTCTCCTGGAAATCATGAGGGGGTTAGGTTAATTGAGCCCCAGCCTTTATATGATGAGAAGTACGCTTGGGCACTTTATGATATGGAGAATGTCATTCTTACAGAAAATCCAGTTAGTATAAATATTGGTGCTAAAAAGAGTTTTTCTGGTTTTGATGTACTTGTTTATCATGGTTTTTCTTTCCCTTTTTATGCAAATAATGTTGCAAGGCTCATGAAAAGCAGGGCAATGAATTGTCCTGAAGAAATAATGAAATATTTATTAAAACATAGGCATCTGGCTCCTACACACGGGAGTGTACAGTATTTTCCTGGAGAAAGAGACGTGCATTTCATAAAAGATGTTCCAGACATTTTTGTTTCTGGCCATACCCATAAGAGTGCAATTACCCACCATAACAATATTTTAGTTATATCTGTTTCTTCCTGGGAAACTTTAACTCCCTATCAAGAGAAGTTTGGAAATGAGCCCGATCATTGCAAGGTTCCTTTATTAAATTTGAAAACAAGAACTGTTAAGGTTCTGGATTTTGAGTAAAAATGAACTCTCAACAATATTTTAAATATATAGAGAAAGAGGTCAAGAAGATTTATGATCTTGCAAATGAGGCAAGAGCTAAAGGGTATGATCCTTCCGATAAAGTTGAAATTCCTTTGGCAATGAGCATGGCTGAAAAAGTTGTTGGTTTGATTTCTACTATTTATCCTCAGATGGAAGGGAGTGGTATTGCTAAAAGAATACTTGATTTAGAAAAAGAGCACGGGAAATTAGACACAACCGTTGTTTTTAAAATTGCTGAAGAGGTTGCAAAACAAAAATTTTGTAAATTTAAGAATTTATTGGAAGCGATGGACGCTGGAATAAGGGTTGGTTTTGCCTATGCCACCCTTGGGGTTGTTTCCTCTCCTATAGAAGGGTATACTGGAATAGAAATAGGAAAGACAAGGGAAGGAAAGGATTATATTATTGCTAATTTTTCTGGGCCAATAAGAAGTGCTGGAACTACTGCCAGTTGTGTTGTTTTAATATTAATTGATTTTTTAAGGGAGATGTTTGGTTATGCTAAATATGATCCTACAGAAGAGGAAGTCAAAAGATATGTCACAGAATTAACAGATTTCCATGATAGAATAACTAATTTACAATATATGCCCACAGAAGCAGAAATAATTTTCCTGGCAAAAAATTTACCCATACAAATATCGGGAGATAAATCTGAGAGATTAGAGGTTTCAAATTATAAAAATCTAGAGAGAGTGGGCACTAATTATTTGAGAAGTGGGGTTTGTCTTATTTTTGGTGAGGGTTTAGCACAAAAAGCGGCGAAGGGTTATAGATTGCTTAGCATGGCTAAGAAGAATGGGATTATTTCAACAGGTTTTGATTTTCTTCCAGAGTATCTTGAATTACATGAAAAGAGAGAGAAGGGGAAAACAGACGATTCTCCAACTTATATTAAAGATTTGGTTGCTGGAAGGCCTGTTTTTGGGCATCCAAAAATGTCTGGAGGCTTTAGGTTTAGGTATGGGAGGGGAAGAGTTAGTGGATTTAGTGCGGTTTCTCTTCATCCGGCTACAATGGCCATAACAGATGGTTTCATAGCCATTGGAACTCAACTTAAAATAGAGAAACCAACTAAAGGGTGTGTTGTAACTGCCTGTGATAGTATTGATGGACCTATAGTTAAACTCTATAACGGAAGTGTAAGAAAAATAAATACCAAAGAGGAAGGTAAAAAAATATATCCTGATGTAGAAGAGATTATTTATTTAGGAGATGTTCTTTTCCCTTTTAGTGATGTTGCAAATAGGAATGCTCAGCTTATTCCTCCGGGGTATGTTGAAGAGTGGTGGAATCTTGAGTTAAAGAAGAAGAATGGTTGGTGCGAAGATTTCTATGATGTTGATTTAGAAGAGGCTGTTAATTTTAGTAAGAATTATAATGTTCCGTTACACCCAAGGTTTATATTTTATTGGACCCAAATTAATGTAGAGGATTTTTTGGAATTAGTTGGTTGGTTGGGCCATTCAAAGATTAATGGAAAGATAATTCTCCCATTTAATAAAAAAGAACAAGAAAAATTTGCTAAAGCCAAGAGGGCATTAGAACTTATTGGAATAGAACACGAGGTTACAATAGAAAATGTGGTGTTGACTCCCGAGAATAGTAGGGTTTTACTTTTAAATTTAGGAATTAAATTAGAAGATATTGGAGATGGGTTGAGGGAGGTACTAAAATTAGGTGATTTTGAGAAGGATAAAAGTGTTTTAGAGATAGTAAACACTCTTTCAGAATATATAATAAGGGATAAAGCAGGGTCGTTTATAGGGAGCAGAATGGGGAGGCCGGAAAAGGCTAAACTCAGGAAACTTACCGGAAGTCCAAATGTTTTATTTCCTGTGGGAAATGAAGGGGGAAGATTAAGAAGCGTCCAGGCCGCGTGTCAGATTGGAAGAGTAAGGAGTAGTTTTCCTATTTTTTATTGTGATAAGTGCGATAAAGAAACTATTTATCCTGCTTGTGAAGATTGTAGGAGTAAATGCAAGAAAAA
>JAHIVR010000190.1 GCA_018816625.1 Nanobdellota archaeon
ATTAGTACAGAGAGCAGTTAAATCTATGAACTCAAGATTATCAGAACTAAGACAAATGTTTAAGGAAATGCAATTAGATGATGATGAAAAAAGAGAAGAAGCATTTCAAGGATTTAATGAATATGGATTATGTTTTGATTATGTGCCAAAAGGTACTTTTGGTGATCAAAAACGCAGCTATTTTAGATACCAAATTTCCTGGGGCGGTCCATCAGAAGAAATCAGGTTTTTTACTGATGAAACTCTTGAACCTACTAAGATAGAGTTTTGGTTCTTGGATTGGTTTTGTGGACATGGTATTAAATTAAGTGGTAGAAATTTAGAAACAGCGTTAAATATATGGAGAGAGTTTAAAGATAATGAAACTGTTGAATATGAAATGCAAGAAGCACTTGCATAAAAGGAGGAAAATTAATGGCTTATATATCTTTTCATAGTAGAGACATTGAAAAAATAGATTGTTCTATCAGTAGATATAATGATACATTTTGGTTAAAACTCGAAGTTAAAAATAAAGATAATTATATTTTGGATGAAATAACTTTCTTTAACACAGACAGACAAGTCCTAAAACTAGCAAGAGATATTATCAGAACTTTAACTGAGTCACTAAATGCTATTAATGAATAGTCAAAAAACCCAAAAGTATAGGAGGTGTGAAAGTGTGTATAGACAGAGGAAAAGGTGTAAAAATAGCTAGTAAAGATATTAAGGTTTATAAAGTTTTAATAAACAATGGTAGCACAATCTTTAGAAATGAAAAAGCATATGAGCTACATTTTAGTAAAATTGGTAAATATAGTGAGGATTTTGATAATATTATAAAAAATAAAGCCATTGGTTTTGATAAAGGTTTTGGATTTACAGTATTTAAGAGTAAAAAAATTGCTTTATTATATAAAGATAGAGTAGCAATGTATAATTTTCTACCTGACCTTATTATAGAAGAATATAAAATTCCTAAAGGTAGTAGATATGAAAGTGGAAAAATACAACATGGGTATATAGGAAGTAGTTTAACTACAATAAGGTGTGAAGAATTAATAAAATAAAGGAGGTAAAATATGGAACTATATGAAAGAGTTTATAGAATAGATGAATTTTACTATGACAATTTAATCTGTTCTATTTGTGGTAAGCGAATAATTCAACCATTTGACATTTTTGAGCAAACTGTCTTAGTATGTAATACTTGTAAGACCAGATATTATTTTTCTCCAGTAGCATTTGAGGTGTCAATAAATGATAATGATTCTTATGATTCATAGGAGGTCTAAAAATGAAAGAAATTAAGAGAGATATAAAGAAAATCCAAGCTTTGGTGGAAAAGATTGAAAAATCAAAGGAAGCTGTAGTTAAAGAAAGAGATAAGTTAAGAGATTTATTAGATGAACTAGAATCTCTATATGAAAATTACGATGATGGTGCAGATGAAATATCTATAGGAATACGAAATATCAAGGATGGTATAGATTTTTTAAGTGAACAGCTTTAATTTATAGGAGGTCTAAAAATAAAATTCATGAAGAAAGAGTATACTATAGGTGAAGAAGTGATTATTGTCTACTTTAGACTTGAGAGAGAAATAAGGGCATTTGAGATGTGGTTATTAAAAACGGTAGGAAGGTATGAACTTTTATAGTTTTTCGATTGTGAGAGGAGATATATACTGTGAGAGTAGTTATTTTACAAATTTTATGGCATACAGAAACCTCAAAAAGGGAGTGAAAAATGAGATCAAAGATTGAACTAATCAAAGTAAAAGCTATTGTAGTCGAAGATCCAGATCTTTTCTATTTAGGAAAATATTCAAATACACCAAAAGAAGGTGCTATTGAAGTAAATAGGAAAGGATATTATAAGTATTTTAATCCCGCTTGTCGTGAGTATGCTGATTTAGATTATGAAAGAATGAAAGGTTATAATAATGGAGATTGGTATATGATTGGCATTATTGCAGAAGCAGAAGTTAGTTATAAAATTGGTAATTATTCTCGCTTAGAATTTTTTTCAAGTAGTGGTATCTGGGGCATTGAATCCGATTCAGACAAAGACTACCTAAATGAGTTAAAAGAAGAAGAACTAATAGACTTAAAAGCACATCTTGAACAATTTAACGTTGATATTTCTAATTTTGAAGAACTCTCTAAAGACATAGAGATTGAGTGGGAATAAAAAAAATTGCATTAAGACACATTTTTTACTTGACTTTGAATTAAAAGTATGATATTATACTCTAAAATGAAAGGAAGTTCATAATATGAAAACTAATATTCACGAATATTGTGAAGAAATGGAAGTTGAGATTTTAAAGTTAAAAAAGATTGTAGAACCTGAAATATATCGAGCTTGTGTAGAACAGCGTTGGGTTATTAAAGCTTTTAGTGAAGGTGGTTATAGCTCAACAGAGATTGATCTTGTAGAATTACTTAAATTTGTCAAAGAAAAAATGCCGGAGTTATGGGAAACTATTTAAAATGAGAGGAGGTGTATAGATGTGTATGTGCGTGAAAAAACTTAGTAGTGGATATAAGAATTTAGCTATTGCTTATGCAGATTCATTTGAGGAAAATGATTTGAGAGATTTCTTGTATTTTATAGAAGATGAATCTAATTTCAATGACGATATTGATAATATATCTATTGGAGAAATGTATTCATTATTAAAAGCAATAGCCCCAAAAGGATGTTTACTTAAAACTGTCAACGGAGTTATTGGATTCTGGCCTACTAATTAAATAAAGGAGACCTGAGATGGAATTAAAAGACTTTAATACATTGACTATACGTGATTTTGAGAACGGAGCTATTACCGACGAAATCTATAGAGTATTTAAAGAACGTGATAAGTTACGTAACCAAAAAGATCAATTAGGTATTATATATGCTGATAATGTGAAGGACAG
>JAHIVR010000191.1 GCA_018816625.1 Nanobdellota archaeon
CGAGGCTGATGGAAGTGCTTCTTCGATAATGCCGTCTGAAGCAAGATTGAGAAATCTAACTTATGCGGCACCGGTACAATTAGAGATAACTGTTAAAAAAGATGGGCAAATTGATTCTGAGGTAGTTGAAATTGGAAGAATTCCGGTAATGGTTAGGAGTTCGATATGCAATACTGATGGGATGTCAAAAGATGAACTAATAGCGAATTATGTTGATCCGCTAGATCCCGGAGGATATTTTATAATAAAAGGTAATGAGAGAGTCATGGTTATGGCAGAGGATTTGGCGGAAAATCAAAACTTTGTTGAAACAAACGCAAGAGGAGAGTTAACTCTAAAGCTGTTCTCTTCAAAAGGAACTTATAGAATTCCCACCACAATAACAGAGAATAAAAAAGGTATTTTTGAATTAGCTTTTGGAAAGTTTAGGGACATTCCTGCAGTAGTTATTCTTAAAGCCTTGGGATTGACAAAAGAATCTGATATTGCTAAAAATATTGGAAAAGAAACAGATAGTGTTATTGTTAATCTTTATGAGTTTGTTGAATTAGCAAATAAAGAAGATGCCATGATGCACATTGCTGAAAAGACTAACCTTCAAGGAACAAAAAAAGAAATCTTAGATAGAGTAAAGCAAAGAATTGACTCCTATTTATTCCCACACATAGGGCAAAAGAAAGAAGATAGAATAAAAAAAGCAATTACTTTGTGTAAACTAATAAAACAATTTTTACTTTCTAAAGAAAATCCAAAACTAAGAACAGACAAAGACCACTACGCCAATAAGAGAGTTAGACTTTCTGGAGATTTATTGGCAACTTTATTCAGAGTTAATCTTGGTATTTTGATAAGAGATATACAGTATTCCTTACAAAAGAGTTCTAAAAGAAAAAAGTTTTTTTCTATAAAAATAATTGCTAAATCTACTTTATTTTCTCATAGGGTTGAGAGTGCTATTGCTACCGGAAGTTGGACCGGTGAGAGATCCGGAATTACTCAGAACATGGACAAGACTAATTATTTGGCAACTATCTCCCAATTGCAAAGAGTTTCATCTATGCTTTCAAGTGATCAGGAAAACTTTATGGCTAGAACTCTTCATCCAACACATTATGGAAGGTTCTGCCCTATTGAAACTCCAGAAGGGACAGAAATAGGATTGAGAAAAAACCTTTCCATAATGAGCAGAGTCTCTACAAGAACAGACTTAGATGAGAATAAATTCTTAAAAGATCTCAAAAGTTTAGGCTTAAAAGAAGATGGAGAGACTAGTGATAAAGAGATTGATGTTTTCCTTAATGGGCAGTACATTGGAAGTGTTGATAATCCTGAAAGTTTTGTTCAGGCCATAAGAGAAAAAAGAAGGGCGATGGAGCTTCCAAAACAATTGAATATTAGAGATAGTAAAAACTTCCAGACAATTTTAATCTCAACCGAGCCTGGAAGAGTTCTCAGACCTTTAATTATTGTTGAAAAGGGTTCTCCTAGACTCAAAAACGAACATTTAGTCAGACTTGAACAAGGAGATATAAACTGGAATTATCTTACTGAAAACGGAATAATAGAATATCTTGATGCTAGCGAAGAAGAAAACGCATTAGTGGCATTATATGAAGAAGAATTAACTCCGGAACACACCCATTTGGAGATTGATACTATGGATTTGTTTGGAGTTGTTACAAGCCTTGTTCCTTATGGAAATCACGATCAAAGTTCTAGACTTAATAGAGGAAGTAAGACTCAGAAGCAAGCCTTAGGAATTTATGCTGCTAATTATTTATGTAGGTTAGATACGGATGTAAGCATACTCCAATATCCACAAAAACCAATTGTTAAAAGTTTTGTTTATGATACATTAAAAACATATCCTGCCGGACAAAATCTTGTTGTTGCAATTATGCCTCACGATGGGTATAATATGGAGGACGCTCTTGTGTTCAATAAAGGAAGTTTGGATAGGGGTGTTGGAAGGAGTTTTTATTATAGACCTTACAGCGCAATTGAAATGAATTATGCTGGGGGACTAAAAGATGAAATAGGAATCCCCGAGAAAGATGCTTCTGGTTACAAAACAGAAACAAGTTATAGGTTCTTAGAAAAAGATGGGGTTGTTTCTCCTGAAGAAGATATAAACGAAGGAGAGGTTTTAATTGGAAAAATGTCTCCTCCAAAATTCTTGTCTGAAGCAAGGGAGATTTCTGTTAAGACTAAAAAAGAATCTTCTATAACCATGAGACAAGAAGAAAAAGGAACGGTAGAATCTGTTTTCCTAACAGAGGATAACGAGGGGAACAAAATAGTCCAGGTTAAAACAAGAGATCAAAGAATTCCTGAAGTTGGGGACAAGTTTGCCACATCTCACGGTCAAAAGGGGGTTATTGGGATGATTGCTCCAGAAGAAGACATCCCTTTCACTGCTAGGGGAATAAGGCCAGATATTGTGTTCAACCCACACGGATTACCCTCTAGAATGACTGTGGGATATCTTTTAGAATTGCTGGCAGGTAAGGTTGGATGTTTAAGAGGAGAGGTTGTAGATGGAACTTCTTTCTCTGGAGAGAATAAAAAAGAATTAGAAGAACAATTAATGGCATTGGGATTTAGGTCTGACGGAAAAGAGTGCATGTATAGTGGAGTTACTGGAAAAAGATTACCTACAAAAATCTTCATTGGAAATTTATATTATTTGAAACTTAGATATATGGTTGGAAACAAACTTCACGGAAGAGCTTCTGGAAAAGTTGCCCTGTTGACAAGACAGCCTGTTGAAGGAAGGTCTAAGGGGGGAGCTTTAAGATTGGGAGAGATGGAACAGCAAGCTCTAGTTGCTCACGGAGCCTCTTTATTGTTAAAAGAAAGATACGGATCAGATAGAGTTGTTTTACCTATATGTTCAAAGTGTGGGGCAATTGGAATCGAGGATAATATAAAGAAGAAAACAGTGTGCCCAATTTGTGCTAGTGAGAGGGTGGAGAGTGTTGAGATTTCATATGCATTTAAACTATTATTGGAGGAGTTGCAGGGATTACACATCCACACAACTTTCGATTTAAAAAACAAATACGAATAAAATGGGAATGATACATTCGCTAAACGCAGAGGGTATTGAAAGAACAGGAAGACTGTTAAGAGCACTTGGGCAAATCCAAAGAAAAAAAGAATATCCCAATAATTTTGGAAAGAGAAAGGGTTCTGTTGATATGGCTGGTTTTACAAATGAGGACCCAATAAGAGAAAGTGATGGAGCAGAAGCAATGGATTTATTAAATGCCAAAAGAGTTTGGAGCGATTGGAGGTACCAATAAAATGACTACGGTAAATAGTAACAGATCATTATGGATGATTAGTTCTATAAGAGTTTTAGAAAATGATGGGCAAACCGAGATAAAATATGATGTTAGAACTCCTATTGGAGATAAAGTAAAAACGCCTAGAGAAAATATAAGGAGTACGAAATAAAATGCAAAAAGCCATAAGAAAAAAGATAGGGCAGATTAGATTTAGTTTACTCTCTCCAGAGAAAATAAAGAAATTATCAACTGCAAAAATAGTTACTCCAGAACTCTATGATATTGATGGTTATCCTGTTGATGGGGGTTTAATGGATTTAAGGCTTGGAGCAATTGACCCGGGAGTAAGGTGTAGAACCTGTGGAGGAAGATTAAAAGAGTGTTTGGGGCATTCTGGAAGCATTGATTTGGCTAGATCTGTGATTCATTTAAAATACGTTCCTTTAATTGAGCTTGGATTGAGATGTTTCTGTCATGATTGTGGGAAATTGATGTTAGCTGACAAAGATCTTACAAAATATAACGCTACGCAAAGGGCTAAAAAAGCAAAAGATGCTAAAAAATGTCCACACTGCCAAAATGTCCAAGAAAAGATAAAGCTTGACAAACCAACTAACTTTTACAGAGGTAAAACAAGAATATTTCCAACCGAGATTAGAGAGCTTTTAGTGAACATCCCAGATGAAGAATTGAAGAAAATTGGAGTTGACTCTAATACCTGTAAACCTGAGTGGGCCATCCTTACAAGTTTATTGGTTCCTCCAGTTACTGTTAGACCAAGTATTATTCTTGAGTCTGGAGAGAGAAGTGAAGATGATTTAACACATAAACTTTCAGATATTATAAGGGCTAATCAAAGACTTTGGGAAAATCTTAACGCTGGAGCTCCAGAAGTTATTATAGAAGACTTATGGGATTTGCTACAGTTCCATATTACAACCTTCTTTGATAATACTGTTACAAGAATTCCACCTGCAAGACACCGAAGCGGACAACCATTAAAGACAATCACAGAAAGAATAAAAGGTAAGGAAGGAAGGATAAGAAAGAATCTTGCTGGTAAGAGAGTTAATTATTCTGGAAGAACGGTTATCTCTCCAGACCCTTCAATTGAGTTTAATGAGGTTGGAATTCCTTACGAAATTGCTAAGGTTGTTACCGTTGCTGAAACTGTTAATGACTTGAATATTGATTATCTTAAGGGAATGATAAGAAAAGCAGAAGAATATCCTGGAGCAAACTATGTTATAAGGCCGGACGGGAAGAGGAAGAAGATAACCCCAGATCTTAAAGAAGAAATAATAAGTGAGTTGGCTCCTGGATACCAAGTTGAAAGGCATTTACAAAACGGAGATGTTGTCCTATTTAATAGACATCCTAGTCTTCATAAAGGAAGCCTTATGGCCCATTACGTTAGAGTTCTTCCTGGAAGAACATTTAGGTTACACCCCTCTGTAGCTGCTCCTTATGCTGCTGATTTCGATGGTGATGAGATGAATATCCACAGCCCCCAGAATGAAGAAGCAAGAGCAGAGGCAAAAGTTTTACTTGATGTTAAGCAAAACCTAATCTCCTCAAAAAATGGTTCAAATCAAATGGGATGTATTGTTGACTCAATTACTGGAGGATATCTCTTGGGGCTTGACCAATTTGAAAAAGAAGAAGCAAATCAATTGCTATATCAATCTCATGTTGATTCAGAAATTACAAAGAAAAGTGTGTCTGGGTTAGAATTATTTTCAAAAGCATTGCCAAAAATAGATTTTAAAAATAATTCCATAACAATAAAAGAGGGGGAGATAATCAAAGGAGTTATTAGTAAAAATCTTTTAGGTAAAGAAGATGGAGAATTAGTTATAGAGCTTGATAAAATATTTGGAAGACTTGAAACTTTTGAAACAATAAAAAGAGCCTTTAATTTGGGAAAAAATTATTTAACAAAGAGAGGAATTACCATTTCTTTAGAAGATTTAAATGTTGATCAAAAAGTTGTTGAAGAATCTGAAAAGATAATCCAGAAAGCTGAAGCAAAAACCAAAGAGATAATAGAGGAGTGTGAAAAGGGAAATTTGGAAATTATTCCTGGTAAAACTATTGAGGAGACAAGAGAGATTAAGATTTTAAAAACGCTTAACGAAATAAGAACAAAAATTGGAGAGATTGTTAAACAGGAATTTCCTGAAGACAACCCAGTTACACACATGATTAGATCTGGAGGTGGGGGAAATATTCTCAACATCACCCAGATGGCTTGCTGTGTTGGGCAACAGGACTTAAATGGTAAAAGAATTGATTTAGGATATACTGGAAGAACTCTTCCCTTCTTCAAAATTGGGGATATAAGTCCAAAAGCAAAAGGATTTATTGCAAGTCCTTTCATAAAAGGATTAAGACCAGATGAATTCTTCTTTGGAGCAATGACTGGAAGATCAACACTTATGGACACTGGTTTGAGAACTCCAAAATCAGGATATTTATATAGAAGACTGGCCAATGCTCTTCAAGATTTGAGACAAGAATATGAAGGAACTGTTAGAGATGGTGACAACAACATAATCCAGTTTGAATATGGAGAAGATGGAATTGATGTTTCTAAGATGCATAAAAAAGGGAAGTTAGAACCTGGAGAAGCAATAGGTTTAGTAACTGCCCAGAGTTTTGGTGAACCCTCAACACAAATGGTTTTGAGAACATTCCACTTCGCTGGAGTTTCTGAAATGCAGGTCACTCAAGGACTTCCAAGACTTATTGAGATATTTGATGCAAGAAAAA
>JAHIVR010000192.1 GCA_018816625.1 Nanobdellota archaeon
TTCGTTGGTGTCTACATAAGATGCATAAGTTGAATTGTATGTTGAATAAACTCCAGTAGAATTTAACAAATTCTGAATGTTAGCTGTTGTATTTATAGACAATGCAGTTGTGTTTACAATTAAAATTGAAGAATTAACTGAATTAATTCGTGAGTTATAAGTTGAATTATAAGTACTTAACCAAGAAGAATTTGAAGAAATAATCGTCTGATTAAGAATATCAATCAAGTCTGTATTATTTAAACTTAGAATATCAGAAACATCCAAGACCTTGCTTCCATTCTGATAAATTATTGTTGCGTTAATATTATTTGCATGTAGATTATTTACCATCTGGTCTGTCACATTATGAACTTTTCTTAAAACTCCGTCTTTATATTCACACAAGTACTTTGGATTTCCAATATCTGTTAAATCTAATTCAAAACAATCTACTCCTTTTGTGTTTGTAATTACATCCACTGTAAAAGACTTAGTTATTCCAGAACAATTTATATTTGTTGTAAAATTTAAAGTATAAACAAAATGCTGATTTGGATTGTAATTGTTGTTTGAATCTATCGGAATCGCACAGAATGTCTGACCTGCTGAAATAAAACTAATTAGGAATATACTAAATAGTAATAACCACGACTTTTTCATACTTATTAATAATTTTTATTATTTATATATTTTTACTTTTTGCTTACTTTGTTCAATTTGCAATATCAATAAACATCTGTCCGATTGAGTTTGAAAATTCTTTTACAGAACCACTTATTCCGAATAAATAAATCTTTGAACATAAATATAATGCAAGAACAAAACCAACACCTATCAAGAATCCACGAAAGATTGATATTAGTAAGTCTTTCATTTAAAAATTCCAATCCTTTAAAGTCGTCTGTTTTCCATATTTAAATTCATCTTTTATTTTTTTAGTTTCAAGTTTTCTCCAAGTGATATTTTCTTTCCTATATTCCTGAATAAGTGCTAAGTGACTTTTAATTTGTCTTTCTAAACTGTTTAAAACTACTGGAAGACCAGAAACCATTTTACTTTGTTCAGATACTGCATTAATCAAAATATTCAAATTATGCCCTGCTTCTGCTTGAATTTTGGCTAATTCTGAAATAGTCGGTGGATTATTTAAACGCCAGTCGTTTACTTGTTTGTCTACTGCTTCTCTGTCCTTTTTTGCTGTAATTGGATGGACTGTCTCATCTTCTTTAAAACCAAAAGAATCATCTGTTATAAAACAAAGTTTTCCGTCTTCTTGTGCATAAATCCAGACTCTTTGCCTGTTTTCAAGAGCATTTTCACTTAATTCACTATCTCCTCTTGCATAATGCTGATTCACTACTTTTATGTTTCTTGCTCTTGGTTTAATTAAACTTATTTTTAAAGTATGTTCCAACATTGTAAGAAATCTCTCCAAATAATCCAAACTCTTTTTTTCTGATTCATCTGCCTCTTTTCCATAAAAACTTTGCCCAGAGTATATTTCTATTGAATTTTTGTATAACCTTATAGTGTTTCCATCTAAGAATAAGATATTTGATTTTTCTAATTGTTGCTGATAATAGGAATTTTGGAATAGAATTTTTATATTTAGTTCTTGTCCATGCAATCTGACATCTCTTTGACTGTGACTGGATTCAGTTTTTTCAACCTTTTTCATATTTATATTATAAGTCCCTTTTTGTTTCAAACTCTTTATTATTTTATATACTGCCTGTAAAGAACAATGTCGTCTCTGTGCTATTTGTTTTATTGTTAAGAATTCGTCTGTTAATAAATGCAGAATCTCTTTTTCAGTTTTTGTTAATTTGGATATTCCTTCATAGTATTTTAAACCTTTTTTTTTCAACCTTTTAATCATTATCCAACCTCTAATATAACTATTTGGAAAAACCATTTATAATCATTTCTAACTATTTAATTGGAGTTACACAATTTTCTGTAACTACTTCTAAGGTTATGTGACAAATTAAAAAGAATAGAGATTTTATAGTCTTAATTTAAGGGGGTATCGGGGTTGTGTTTCCTGCCCCCTTTACTTAATATAATATGTAGTTACTAATATTTAAATGTTTCTATTTTGTACATTGTTGCGTTAAAGGGTCTTAATAAAAATCAAAACGATAAATTTAAATAATATGTTTTCATAGTTTATTTAAGTTAAATGGTAAAAAATAAA
>JAHIVR010000193.1 GCA_018816625.1 Nanobdellota archaeon
AAAAGAAGCTAAAAAAAAGCTTGAACAATACGGCCCAAATGAAATTAAGGAAATATCTAATAATTCCCCCTTTAAAATATTGTTAAGACAAATTAAAAGTAATTTTATTATTTACTTACTTCTTATTGCAACAGTCCTTTCTTTTATTGTTGGAAAAAATGTTACTGGATACACTATTTTAGTAGTTATCCTAATGGTTATTGTTGTGGGATTTATGCAGGAATATCGTGCTGAAAAAGCATTAAAAATGTTAAAGAAGATGATAATGCCCGTATCTATAACTATTAGAGATGGAAAAGAAAAAGAAGAATTATCTATTAATCTTGTTCCTGACGACCTTATTATTTTAAGAAGTGGAGAGAAAATTCCTGCCGATTGTGTTATCCTAGAACAAAAAGAATTATTAGTTAATGAGGCTGTTTTAACTGGAGAATTCAAGGAAGTTACAAAAGAATTAGCAGTTAATATGAAGAATTATTCTGATTCTAATATGCTTTTTATGGGGGCATTCGTCATTAAAGGAAGATGCATATGTAAGGTGTTGCATACAGGGATGAATACTCGTTTTGGAAAGATAGCTAAAATGATTTCTACAGCAGAAAAAGAGCTTCCACTTCAAAAAAAAGTGAACACTATAGCAAAGTATATGGCTAGCTTTGCAATATTTATATCAATTATAACAGGTTTATTAATGATTTTTAGAGCAGAGGCAGTTTCTTCTGAATTTTTAATAGAAGTTTTAATTTTGGTAATAGCCTTATCTGTTTCAGCTTTTCCAGAAGGATTGCCTGTAGTCCTTATTACTTCTCTTGCATCTGGAGCATATAAAATGGCTAAGAAAAATGCGATAGTAAACAGGATGTCTGTCATAGAAACACTAGGAGAAACAACAGTTATCTGTTCAGATAAAACAGGAACCATCACCAAGGGAGAGATGACTGTAAAAAAAATCTTTTCAGATAATCGTCAATTAGATATAAGCGGGGCAGGTTATGAAACAACTGGAAAGTTTTTATTGGGAGGTAAAGAAATAGACGTATCTAAGGATTCAGTATTAAATTTAATGTTTAAAGCAGCAACATTTTGTAATGATACTAGAATAGAAAGAATTGGGGATGATAATATTTATAGGCCAATAGGGACTCCAACAGAGGCGGCATTATTAATAATGTCTGCTAAAGCAGGGATATTAAAAGACGATTTAAAGTTTGAAAGATTAGAGGAGATTCCATTTAGTTCGGATAGAAAGATGATGTCTGTTTTTGGAAAATTTGAATCAAAAAATTATGTTTTTGTTAAAGGGGCTCCTGAAATATTACTTGATAAATGTAAATCTGTGCAAAGAAAAGACGGAATTTTTACATTAACGTCTAGAGATAAAAAGAGGATTTTAGGGATAAATAAAGAAATGACTAAAGGTACAATGAGAACGCTCTCGATCGCTTATAAAAAATCAACTCCTTCAAATAAGAATAAATTGGAAGAAGAGTTAGTATTTTTAGGATTAGTTGGAATGGAAGATCCCCCTAGAGAAGAAGTTAAGGAGTCTATAAAGACATGTATCAATGCAGGAATAAGTGTAAAGATGATTACCGGAGATAACAAAGAAACTGCCATAGCAATAGCAAAGCAAATAGATCTTGAAGGACAAGTAATTGAGGGTTATGAGTTAGATAAGATAAGTGATTCTGAATTGGAATCTAAAATTAAATTAATAACTATTTTTGCACGTGTAAGACCAGAACATAAATTAAGGATTGTTAAGGCTTTAAAGAATATTGGAGAGGTTGTTACTATGACCGGGGATGGAGTTAATGATGCTCCAGCATTAAAGGAAGCCCACATTGGAATAGCAATGGGAAAAAATGGAACAGATGTAACAAGAGAGGTTTCCGATTTGACATTAAAAGATGATAATTTTGTAACTATAGTTAGTGCCATTAAAGAGGGTAGAACTATCTTTAGAAATATAAAAAAATTTGTAACTTATCAACTATCCTGCAATTTTGCTGAATTAACAATCCTCTTTATGGGGGTATTACTTGCACCAATTTTTGGATGGCAAATACCTATTTTATTAGCTTTACAGATTTTATTCATGAACCTGGTTACTGACAATCTACCAGCAATAACTTTAGGATTCAATCCTTCTTCTACTGATGTAATGGATGATAAACCAATGAAAAAAGCAGAAATATTGGATAAAAAGTTAATCCTTTTGTTAATTTTTACTGGGATGATACTAGCAATTTTAACTCTAGTTACTATTTATGTAAGCTTTAATATTTTTAATAATGATTTTGAATATGCGAGGACTACTGCATTAGTCTCATTAATTATTTTAGAAATAGCTTCAGCATTTAACTTTAGATCATTTAGAAAAGGTGTTTTAAATAGATCTTTATTTGTAAATAAGTATCTAGTATTAGCTTCTGTTATCTCCTTTATTGCAGCAATTATCATTGTATATACCCCATTAAATGGCGTTTTTGGAACAGTTGCAATTCCTTTAGTTGGGTGGGCTTACGCACTAATTCCAGGGATATGTCTAATTGGGTTATTTGATTTATTAAAATATATTAACCATAAGAAGAAATTTTTTAATTTAGAACATGTTTAGATTATTACATTAACAAACGATTATGTTTTAGAGGAAGTTAACTTTGATGTTACTTATGAAAGTGATTTAGATCGTGCTCTAGAAATAACAAAAGAGGCGGCAAAAAACACATAGAGAAGTTTGCAACAAGGGAAAAATTGAAACCTGTTTACAGGTTTAAAATGGAATCAAGTAGCGTAAAGGTTAAAATTTTATTCTATGCACCAGTAACAGATATTTATAGGGTCTCTAGCGACGTTACAAAAGAAGTCTATGATTTGGTTAAAAAAGACAAAAATGTAGAGATAGCCTATCCCCACATGGAATTAGTTATGAAGGATAAAAAATTATTTAAGAAGTAAGATTATCTTCTAAAAAAGCCACTTTTTTATTTTAATTCTACTTGTTAAACAAAACACTTTTAAACCACTGGTTTTTTAGATTTTTATGGTTCATCAAATAGATCCAAAATCTTTTATAAATTCGATCGAAGATCTTAAAAAATACATTAAGCTTAATCCTAGAGAAGAAAAAACACTGAAGGAAATTGAGAAGATTCATCCAATAAGGATAACCAAGTATTACATGTCTTTAATAAATCCCAAAGATTCAAAAGACCCCCTAAGGCAGATGGTTGTGCCCAATGTTGATGAATTTGATCTTTCTGGATCTTATGATGTAAGTGGTGAAGCAGAGAACACTAAAACCACGGGGCTCCAACACAAATATCCAGAGACGGCACTTATTCTTGCCACAAATAGGTGTGCTGCATATTGTAGGCATTGTTTTAGAAAAAGGTTTATTGGCTTGCCTTCCAATGAAATATTAAGTAGATTTGATCTTGCGATAAATTATATAAAAAAACACAAAGAGATAGATAATGTTTTGATTACTGGCGGCGATCCTCTGGTTTTAAAAACAGAAATTATTAAAAACTTTTTAAATAAACTTACACCAATTGGACATTTAAAATATATTAGGTTTGGTTCAAGGGTTCCTGTTGTGCTTCCAAGGAGAATTTATGAGGATAAAAAATTATTACATTTTCTCCATGATTATTCTAAAAACGTAAGACAAATTTATATTGTAACCCATTTTAATCATCCAAGAGAAATAACCAAAGAATCTAAGAGAGCAATTCAATGTTTAAAAGAAGCGGGAATAATTATCAATAACCAGACAGTCTTATTAAGGGGAGTTAATGATGCTTCCGAAACTCTTGCAAAACTTATGAAGAACTTAGTATCAATAGGTGTGAATCCTTATTATGTCTTTCAGTGTAGGCCTGTTAAGAGAGTTAAGAAACACTTTCAAGTTCCATTACAAAAGGGATTAAGAATAGTGGAAGAAGCAAAAAAACATCTTGATGGTCACTCTAAAAGATTTAAGTATTGTATGTCTCATAAAACAGGAAAAGTGGAGATTTTAGGAATACTGAATAAATATATTTATTTTAAATACAACGAGGCTAAAAACCTAAATAATAAAGGAAAATTCTTTAGGACAAAACTTAAAAAAAATGCTTGTTGGCTTGATGAATTAACTTAAAAACCAATAACCCCCCCACCAATACACTCTTTTCCAGAGTATAGTACACACGCCTGACCTTCTGATACTCCTGTTATTCCCTTACCAAGTGTTATTTTTGTTTTTAAACCAAAGTTTATTTTACAAGGGAGAAGTTCTCCAACATGACGTATTCTTGCATGAATTTTTGAATTATCTTTTGGTTTTTTACCTATCCAGTGTAAGTTAGTTAAATAAAGCTGTTTTCTAAAATTAAGTTTATGTCCTTCTGGTGCAGCAACGATTATGTTTTTCTTTGCGTCTTTTCTTGCAACATACCACTTGCTCTGCCTCTTCTCATTCTTTTTTATAATTTCTATTCCGTAACGTGGACCTATTCTCTGCCCTATTGTGTAATAATATATCCCGTCATGCTCTCCAATCCGGTTCCCTTTAGGATCCAGTATCTTTCCTTTCTTCGCCTTTATCTTCTTTTGTAAAAATTTCTTTAAATTTAATTTCCCTATAAAACAAATACCCACAGTACCCTTTTTATCGTAGTTAGGAAAATTATTCTTTTTTGCCATATCTCTTATCTGTATCTTTGTATAGTCTCCTATGGGGAAAATGGTTTTTTCTAACTCTTTTTGTTTTATCCTATAAAGAAAGTAAGACTGGTCTTTGGTTTCGTCTTTTCCCCTGTACAACTTCCCATTTTTATTCCTAACATAGTGTCCTGTAACCAAATAATCACATTTTAGTTTTTCGGCAGCTTTCAGTAATAAAGGAAATTTTATTTTATCATTGCAATCAATATCTGGGTTTGGAGTTATTCCTTTACTATACAATTTAAACATTTCAGAAACAACTTGCGATTTATACTCTTTTTCAAAATCAAGGGTGACTAAAGGAATTCCAAGCATTGCAGCTATTTTTATTGCTACTCTTCTCTCCCCCCTCCAGGTGCACTCTCCCATGTCGTTCTTTGTATCGCTCCAATTCTTCATAAATGCACCAATAACTTCATAACCAGCCTTTTTCATAATAAGAGCCGCTACACTAGAGTCAACTCCACCAGACATTGCGACAAGTACTTTTTTCATTAAAGAAAAAGAGTGAAATTAGTTTTAAAGTTTATCTAAAAGAGAACTCTCCCCTATTCTTATCATCATAGGGTCTAAATCAATCATTGCATCATTTCTGCCTGATGCTGCATATAATAACCCTCTTACATTATCGGGAGTGACTCCCCCCGATATTTTTATCCCACCCCTAAAAACAGCCCTCATTATTTCTAATGCTTCTAATGTAGCCCCGCCAGAACTAAATCCGGTGGAGGTTTTAACAAAGTCTGCCTGGGCCCGATTTGCAATATCACAAGCCCTTATAATCTGGTCGTTATCAAGTTCAGATATCTCAAGTATTACTTTTACAAGCGCACCTTTAGAGTGGGCGGTTTGTGTAACGGTCATTACCTCTCTCAAAACATGTTCGCAATAGGTTTTTTCTCTAAGCAATTTATAATTAAGAACCATATCTATCTCTCTTGCGCCATGCAAAAGGGCTAATCTTGTTTCAGAAACCTTTGCTTCAGTACTATAATTAGCTCCATCAGGAAAACCAACAACAGAGGCAACTTTTACCTTTCCTCCACGATGGGCAAAGTAGTTTTTAGCAATTCTAACATCTTCTGGTCTGACACAAACAGCGTAAGGAACTCTGGCTCCTATTGTGGGAGTATTTTCTAAAAAACTAAAAAAAGCTCTTTGTCTCGAATCAATGGGATTTTCTTCTTGCTTTGCTCTTACTTTAAAGGCTTCAGTCCTATCTAGAAAAGTATGGTCACATATTCCAGCAATTTGAGATGATGTTAGTTTGTTAATATCAAAAAGGGTTGATTCGGTCATTACAACATTATCCCATTATCCTTTAAAAGAATATCTCATTTTATAAATGATAAGTCCTAGGACAATAATCCTTATAAATTAATATTCCTCTCATTTACAATGAATGAATTAGAATTGAGAAGAAGGGTAGATGGATTATCTAAAAAACTTTCTGAAAATGAATTAATTCCAAAAGCAATGCATTTAGCAGAGAAATTTGGAGAAGGGGGAAGTACTTCTTCGGAATGGGCAAGTGCAGAACATTCTTTTAATCAAGATTCTGTTAATGTTCACTATCGGGTTTATGCAATGGGGGATAGGGAAATAAAAATCTCTTATGAAGATGGAGAGGTGTTCCATACAAAAGAAAGAGTAAACACTCCCCCAAACCCACAAAACCCAATAGTTTTAATAGGTAATAGAGACATATTTGAGGTTCTCCTTTATAGGCTAGGGAACTGGGAACACAAAATAAGCAGTCTTTATAGACAGGCTACAACAGAAGTTTCTGAAGATGTAAGAAATGATACTGCGCAAAGATTTGGAATTAAAGATCCCCGATAACTTCAATCCAATTCGAACCCTTCGCTTCATTTATAAATAACTTTTTCTTCAATAAACCATGGATGGAAAAGATGACAAGTTCATTATGATGAATATGGACGATAAACGTGCTAAAAAAATAGCAGAAGCATTGGGAAATCCAACATGTAAAAAGATTATAGACTATTTAACTTATAATTCTGAAAAGAGCGAAGATGATATTGCCAAGGCACTTGGAATCCCAATTAATACCGCTGAATATAACTTGAAAAAACTAATAGCATCAGGACTTGTTGACAAAACAAAAAAATTCTTTTTCAGCATATTTGCCTCCTCCTGCTTGATGCACACCACT
>JAHIVR010000194.1 GCA_018816625.1 Nanobdellota archaeon
CAAATGAAAGGAGTATTGTCGGTTGTCATCCGCCCAGGCTTGGTCAAATGAAAGGAGTGCTTGTTATTATAGATGGTATGGGAGATATTCCAAATAAACACTTGGGGGATAAGACTCCTTTGGAAGTTGCAGATACTCTCAATATGGACTTTTTTGCTGCAAGGGGGGAGATGGGTTATATGTATACCGTGAAACCGGGGTTTGTTCCAGGAAGTGATGAAGCAATAGTATCTCTTTTTGGAAATGACCTTCTTTCAAGTTCAAGAGGGCAGTTAGAAGCAAGGGGGACCAAGGCAAAACTGACAAGAGGGGATTTAGCATTAAGAACAAATTTTGCCACTATTGATTCTTATGAGAAAGGGAATATTTTGGATAGGAGGGTTGGGAGAAATCTTACAACAGAGGAAGCAGAAATACTAGCAAAGGCGATAAATAGAATAAAAATTCCTATTAAATTTGAATTTATTCCAACAATACAACATAGGGGGGTTTTAATTTTAAAAGGCGGTTTTTCTGATAATATTTTGGGTAATGATGCCAATCCCAATACAGGAAAAATAAAAACCTGCAAGGTTACGGATGATGAGGAAAATTCCCAATACACTGTGAATATTCTTAATGAATTAATGAGAAAAATATATGATGAGCTTAAAGACCATCCAGTAAATCAGGATAGGAAGAAAAAAGGATTCTTACCTGCAAATTATCTTTTGGTTAGGGGTCCCGGGATAGAGCCTCCAAAACTTAAGCAGTATAAGAAGTGGTTGTCTCCAAGTTATATGCCTTTAGAAATTGGTTTTTCTTTGGCCAGCGGGATGCATACCGTTAGTTTTGAGTATCCAAAGTTAAAAAACCTAGATGCTTATGAAAACTTGTGGGAGGGTTTGAAAAAAGCTTGTGGATTTGCCATAAAATCAATAAAGAGGTTTGAGAAAGATTATGATTATGTTTATATTCATATAAAAGAGACAGATTTGCCAGGGCATGATAACAAACCATTAGAGAAAAAAGCGATGTTGGAGTATGTCGATAAAACACTTATAAAATTTTTAAGGAAGTTTGCACCCCCCAAAAAAATAAAGGTGGTTATTACAGCAGACCATTCTACTCCCTGTAAACTTAAAAACCATTCCGATGATCCTGTGCCTGTTTTGCTATATAACTATTCCCTTCCAAAAGAGAGGCATTTTAATGAAAAAGAGGCTAGAAGAGGTAGTTTAGGGAAGATAGTTGGAAACGAATTCTTGAAAAAAGTGGGTTTTAGTAAGTGATTTTACAGCATAGCAATCATTAAAAATAAGTCCAATTTGTTAGGAATATGATAACCTATAATGATATTTATGAGGCGGCAAGAAAAGAGAGGTATTCCGACCAGTTACAGGCTATTCCTAAGAATTTTGTGGACGAGGTTTCTTCTTATTTGAAGGATAAAAAAGAGATGGCTTCAAAGGAGAGTGATGATTTTTCCGATGTTATTATAAAGACTAAGAAACAGCTTGAGAATGCAATTACTTTGTTTAAGGAGCTTATACTTAGAAGAAGAAAGAAGATACTTAATCTCGTGTTGATTGCTTCTGAAACCGGAATTTCAAAGCAAGATTTTGATAATATGTTTAAGTTTGAGAAGGAGCTTTTCGAAGATATGATGGCTTGTATCGATACTTCTGATAAGAAGTTGGATGGTAGTTTAAATGGGGGAGGTAAGGTAGAAATAAAGAATGAGATGGTAACTTTTAAAGAAGATATTGCAGAGTTTATGGGTTTGGATGGGGAGAAGATGGGTCCTTTTAGCAAGGGAGATTTGGCTAATTTGCCAAAAGAGATTGTGAATATCCTAAAAGATGATGGTAAAGTAGAAATTATGGATTAGCTCTTCTTTTTTAATACGAATCAATAAAACTTAAATACCGATATTCTAGGTAATTCTATGGCAAATGGAGAAAACGGTCTTGAAAAATCAATAAACGGTTTTGTTGGGTCTAAATCTAAATTAGGGAGGGGAGCATGGTTTATTGCATTATCTTATTTAGCTGGAGCATCTTCAAAAAAGAATCAGGACTGGGTTATGGAGAGGATTGGAATGCCTGGAAAGGCCTATCTCCTAACTTTGGTTAATGCTGGTGTTGTTGGTCCGGCTTTTGCTGGGGGGTATTATTTCGCTGGGCAGGTTTCCGGATGGGCGGATAATGTTCCCGAATGGTTAGATAAACCTGTTGAGGCTATTGCGAGTGCTTATTCTGTTTATGTTTTTGGAGTGTGTGCCTTTAGAGCAACATATGCATCTATAAAAAAGAAGGCAATTTTTAGTCCCACCCCTTGGGGGGTCATTACTACTGGAGGATGGGGTGTTGTAAGGAAGATTTTTGGGGTTGTTGGTAAAAGAAAGGTTTAAAAGAAAAATAGGTTTATTTTTTATATGAATATCGGGCAGGTTATTTCGGGGCTTGTATTTGTTTTTGGTGGTGTTGCCCTAATTTTAGTTGCTATATTTTCTAAAGGGGCTTGGCCTGCTTTAATCTACGGAATTCCCATTTTTGTTCTTGGAATTGTTATTTTATTTTATACCAAAGAAGATGCTATAGAAAGGATAAAAGGGAGGAAGGAAAAATGAGTGGAAAGGAAATGATTGTTGTAACTACCATGGAAATTCCAGGTAAAAAAGTTGTTGGAGTTTTGGGTATTGCAAAAGGCAATACGGTTAGAGCTAGAAACATAGGAAGGGATATTGGAGCTGGTTTTAAGAGTATGGTGGGTGGAGAGATAAAGACCTATACAGAAATGATTTCTCATGCTAGAGAAGAAGCATACAACAGAATGGTTAACGAAGCAATAGATATGGGTGCTGATGCTGTAATAGGTTTTAGATTTATGACTTCTATGATAATGGCTGGAGCTTCAGAAATGTTGGCTTACGGAACCGCGGTCAAATTGAAATAAATTTTATTTTTTGTGTTGAAAAATATATAAAGGATAATGCCCTGTGAATCATGTGGAAAAGACTTGTGAAGAACAAAGGGCTTCCAAAGAATATATCGCTTTAATATGGAAATATTCTCTGAGGGTCAAAAGAAGAGAAATGGGCATTCCAGTAAATAGTGATGTTCCTATTCCAAATAGACCGGTACCAAAAAATTTGTTAAAGAGAATTTTTAATAATTAACTTTATTTAAACAACTTGGTTTTTATTCATTTTTTATAAATAAGGGTGAGAATTATTTCTTAGCTGGAGAGTATATTTTTTATCCTTGAAAACCTCAAGCCTGTGGAGAGAAACTTCGTTTCACCACGTCTTTTTCAAAGCCTGTGGAGAGAGTTGAACTCCCGACCTACTGCTTACAAGGCAGCCGCTCTACCACTGAGCTACACAGGCAGATAGAATAGAGAGAAAGTGTTGGTTTAAAAGAGTTTTTATTTGCTTTTTTCAATCTTGAAAACTCGGATTTCACAAAGTGAAAGGGGGTATATCTTTTTCAATTTAAGACTTAGTGTTTTTTGTAATCTATTTTGCAAGAGTTCTTCAAATAAATCTTCTGCATTTTTGTTTTTAACTTCCTTTATTAGTTCTTCTCTTGCCTTCTCTCTAAGGGCTTTTCTTACAGCCCTTGAAACTTTCCTTCTTGTTACTAGTAATGGTTTTATTCTAACTGTTGCATCTTTGCAAGTAGCTGAAAAAGAATCCTCAACATAGTTTGTTCCTTTTCTAACCATCTTTTTTAAGAAGTAGGGAAGAAGTTTGATTTCTACTGGGGTGGCTTTTATTTTATCTCCACTAATCTTTATCTTTGCTGTGAGCAAAGCATTTTTTCCTCTTAAAAGACGTGTTAGATCATAAGTTATGTTTCTTCCTTCCAGCTCTTTTAATTCCATTGCGTATAGTTGGGTCTCTTTCTTTATTATTGGGATACTTACCTCCCAAAACTTTTTTTTCTTTTTTGCGATTGCCATTGTTTGAAAACCTACTGTTTTCCTACACTACCTTTCCCTTAAGATAGTCTAGGTTTTCTTTGCCTAACCTTATTTTATTTAATTTATTTATCATTATTCTTGTATTTGTTTGCCCATTCTTATACCTTTCTTTTGGTATTTGGATTTTTTACACGTTTGACATGTGTACATGAAGTTTGTTTTTTTAGTTGTTTTAGATTTTCTTTTGTTTTTGGATATTGCTGGCTTAGAACCCCACTTCCCCTTATTTCCAATTCCTCTTCCCCGGCCTCTTGATTTGGCCCTTGAGATTGAACCACGGGTAAGAGTTCCTCTTTTAGCTCCTGTTGATACTAATTTTATCTTTTGTGATGTTTTTTTCTTACAATATGGGCAGTACCTTTTTGTTGTCTTTGGTATTTTCATATGATTGATAGAAAAAGATGGTTTTTAAAGCTTATTAAAGGCATGGCCCCACCCAGAATCGAACTGGGGTTTTATCCATGTCGAGGATATGTCTTAGCCACTGGACTATAGGGCCTCTTTCTTTTGAGGGAACTGGAAATATTTAAATATAGTGCTTAGTTCTTGATTATATGGTGAGAAGGTCTAATAGAAGTACTTGGGTTATTTTGTATATTGTTTTTGGATTGTATCTTGTTAATTGGACTTTTCTTTTTGTTAAGTTGCCAGAATTCTTTGCTGATGTTGATAAATGGATTTTTTTTGTGGCAGGACTCCTCCTTATTTGGGGGGGCTTTAGGTATTATCAGAGGCCAAGAGTTGTTGGTGGATTTTAAATTTCTAATTTTTTGTAGGTAATGCTATTTCTAAGAAACATTTATATATGTAATTCCTTTATATGTCTCATATCATTAAGCGTAAGCTTTTTGTAAAGTAATATAAAAAGATTATTCATAACAAAATTCATATGAAATCTCATAGTACAGAACAAACATTAAAACTCCTAAAGGAACAAAAGATAATTACTTCTTCGGAACTTGCTAAGAAGTTAGGAGTTTCTTGGAATACTGCAGATAAATGGCTTCTTGAGTTGGTAATTGAAGGAAAGGTTGAAAGAATTAAAAAAGTTGGGGTGACGTTATGGGTATTAAAATAGATAAAAAGGAAGAAACGCTGCCCGGACTTGGTCAACGTAAAGGGCAGGTAACCATATTTATAATAGTTGGAGTTCTCATAATTGCAGGAATTATTTTGATTTTTTCTCTAGGTGGAAGTGGAAGCGGTGAAGAAGATTTGTCTCCAATTACTGAACCAATTTATGCTTCCTTTTTATCTTGCTTAGAAGAGGAAACTAGTTTAGGCGTAGAATTTTTACAAACTCAGGGGGGGTATATTGAACTTCCTGATTTGGAGTTGGGAAGTTTCTACATGCCTTTTTCCTCTCAATTAAATTTCTTTGGAACAAAGATTCCTTATTGGTATTATGTCTCTGGAAACAATATCCAAAAAGAGCGTGTTCCCACTAAAGCAATGATGGAGGAAGAGCTTTCCACTTTTATTGAAGAAAGAATAAGTAATTGTAATCTTGAAACCTATGTTGTCCAGGGATTTGAAATAAGAAGAGGAGTTCCACAGGCAGGTGTTTCTATTGGTAGTGGCGAGGTTAGTGTTGATTTGGATATGGTTCTTACTGTCTCTAATGGGGAGGAGACGGCGGTTGTTGAAAAACATAGGGCGGTTGTCAGAACTAATTTGGGTAGTCTTTATGATAGTGCTCTAGACGTTTATAAAAAGGAACAAGAAGAATTATTTTTAGAGGGTTATGGATTGGATATTTTAGGGTTGTATGCCCCGGTTGATGGAGTTGAGATTACTTGTAGTCCTCTTTCATGGGGGGCAAACGAGGTGTTTGAGACTTTAAGAGATGCGGTTGAAACAAATACTTTAGCTTTGAAGACGGATGGGCCTAGAGATGATTACTTTGTTGTTAAAGGCATAGATGCTGATGTGAGGTTTATTAATTCTAAAGATTGGGCTTACTCTTACGAGGTTAATCCTAGCGAGGGGCCTTTGATGATTTCAACTCCTGTCGGGAATCAACCAGGGTTGGGAATACTTGGCTTTTGTTATGTTGATTATCATTTTGTTTATAATATGGCCTATCCGGTTTTAGTTCAGGTTTGGGAAGGAGATGAATTTTTCCAGTTCCCCGTGGCGGTAGTCATAAGGGGGAATAAGGCTAGAGAGGCATTAGATACAAATGCGGCAGAAGGAGGAATTCCGGAATTTTGTCAGCATAAAAACACGGAGATGGAAATAAGAGTTTATGATATAGAAGGAAGGCCGATTGATGCGGATGTTTCTTACGAGTGTTCAAATACAAATTGTTTGATAGGAAGAACGGAGCATGGTGTTCTTGTGGATAAATTCCCCCAGTGTGTTAATGGGAGGATATCTGTTAGGGCTGAGGGTTATGAAGATGTTAAGGAGACATTTACGGTTATTACTTCTAATACGGTCGAGGTTTATTTGACAAAGAAGTATCCTATTGAGGTTAGATTGAGACTTGATCAGGCTCTTTATAATGGAAATGCGGTTGTTAGTTTCATTTCTAATGAAAGCACAAAGACAATATTTTATCCGGATCAAAAAGAGGTGGAATTAACTGAAGGACAGTATGAAGTTCAGGTTCAGATTTATAGGGAGTCAAGTTTAACTCTGGGTTCTAGTGTGAGAGAGCAGTGTGTTGAGGTTCCTAGAGGAGGAATTGGAGGGATATTTGGGATGACGGAGAAGAGGTGTTTTGATATAGAGATTCCTGAGCAATTAGTTTCAAATGCATTATCTGGTGGGGGAAAGCAAGGACTTTACATTTCTTCTGGAGATTTGAATAATTTTAATGTGATAGAAATAAACTCTGAGGCTTTGGCTTTCCCGGTTTCTTTGGACCAGTTGCAATTAAATTATATTCTGGTTGAAGAAAAAGGGCTGGAGATAGATTTCGTATGATAAATAAAAGAAAAATAAATGGAATTATTTTGTTAATTGGGATTTTGATTTTATCCGGATTTGTTTATGCAGAGTATACTGAGACTAGAAGTGGTTTGGTGATTAATAATTATCCTGGAGGTCTATTTACGAGGACGAGTACTGGCGTTGAGAAGGACTATTGTACTTCTGGACAGGATTTTGTATTACAGATAGCTCCTTTTGGATGCAGTCCTGCTGTTGTCAGGAGTGATTTGTTGGAAGAACAAGATGTTGCGGTTTACTGCCAGGTTGCGGCAACAAAAATAAATCCTTTAGTTAATGTTGAAGCGATAAATAGAGTAACTTTCTCTGGAGATTATCCAGATGAGGTAAAGGAAATAGGATTCCATGCTGCTAGAGGGGCACTAGGTATCCAAGGGCAGGAACAACTTACTGTTCCGGTTTTAAATAATCTGGGTTATGCTGTTATTATTTTGAATCAGGAGAAAAACACTTCAAATATGCCAGAATATGTTGAAGGAAATATTACGGCAACTTTAAGGTATGATTTAGAGAATGCATTTGGGGTTGGGGATGTTAGTTTTTATCTTCCTCAAATGAGTGATGCAGAGTGGAATTCAAAAAAGAAGCAGTATGGTTTTTGGAATGGGCGTGGTTATTTACGGGCTAAATCAATAGATAACGAAGGAGCTGTTATTTCTGTTTTAACAGATACTCATGAGCTAGCAAGTGTTTACTTGGAAGAGGGAAAGAAGGCCGAACAGAAAGTGTACCTTCCTGGTTTTGATTGTCTGGCAGGAGTACAGGTTAAGTTAGATTCTTTGGAGGTTCCAGGCATGAGGGCTAAGTTAAATGTTAATGGAGACCTTATAGAAGTAAGAGATGAAATGACTTTTTTGGATGGTAAGTGTAGGATTAGGGAGCTTGATAAACAGGGAATTGTTGAGAGAGTAAGAGTTAGGTGTGTAGAGGATGATGGGGCAAAAGAGTTTGATTTGACCATAAGTCCGAGTGTTAAACTAAAAATAAACGGCCAGATAGTTGATGCTCAGGCAGGAGATAGGCTTTATCATGATGGGGATAAAACAGTTTATTTAGGATATGTTGGAACAGAACAGGATTCTAAGAGTCAAGAAGCGTTATACATTTTTACTTTTGCGATGCTTTACGATCAACCAAAGCTTACAGGAGATGAGTTGAAGGCTATTTCGGACATAGTCGATTCTTATGAAAGGGAAGTGAATACCGGAATTCCTCTTGTTGATTTCTTGGGTAGCCAGGGAAAGAGATTTGGAGCGTGGTTAAAAAATACTTATGATTATATTGTGGATGGAGAGTCTTATAATAAGATAGGTGTTGGAGGATTGGGAGATGATGTTGAGGGGAGAAATGTTCAGGTTTTAGGATTTAAGGATGCATTTGATACTGTTTTAACAGGAGATGTTTTAGAGAATTTTAACAGAGCGACAAATGATTATCAAACAGTTATAAACGGATTTAAGGATACGATTTATCCAGATGGAAATACGGTTACAAAAGGAGAGGAGGCATTTTTGAAGTTCATAGAGATGAATTACAAGATGGGTCAGAAGAGAACTGCCTTTGAGCTTTGTGAACAGTTTAAAATAGAGTATCCTGGTTCTTCTTCGTTTGCAGACATTCTTGATAAGTGTGAGAATCCTCTTATGTTTTCTAATCCAGAAAAGATAACACAACAGGTTACTGTTGCTGGAAAAATAAAAGAGATTTCATTTAGCGGGGTTTATGTCCCGTCTTTTGAAGAGTACGGGGTTGAGATTGTTGTAAGAGGGCCTAACGGAAACAGAGTTGCAACAAGTTTAGGGTTTGACCAGAGTTTTTCATTAGAAGGATTTAGAGATGGTTTGTCTTCGGATGGAATAACTTTGTATTCAGAACAGACTTATGCGATAAAACAAGAAGGAGCTACTCCTATTTATTTCAAATTTGTTCCAAATAGGTGGACGTGGTCTCAAGACCAAAAGAATTGGATGAATGTTTCAACAACAGTGGTTAAAGGTGGGCAGTGGGATGGGCAAACTCCTGTAAGAGAAGATGTTGTATTGATAAATAATTTGGCATTGGTTTCTACTTTTGAGCAAGGAATAAAGATTCTTTTAGAGGAGAGAAAGAGGATAAGCGAAGCAAATCTTGACGTAAGAGACAAGAATGCTTGCAGCGATTGTGGAAAGAATGTTTGGGATTTGTGTACGGAAGCAGAGTGTAATGCAATAGGGAAAAAAATAGGGAAGGATTGTGATTATTCTGAGGTTGATTATAATCTTCCAGGTATTTTGTATACCCCTCCTGCAACTGTAGCAACAACAATATTCAATGCCCTTCCAATTAAAAAGGGGATTTGTTCAGAAGGAGACCAGGTTCCAAATGTTAAATCCGGATTGCCAAAACCTTCTGGAGAGTTTTTACAATTAACGGGTTTGGATGAAGAATCGGCAAAGTTTGATACAAGGATTCTTCCTCAGGGAATTATTGAGGCTAGTTCTAAACTTCTCTTTACTCCATCAATAAAAACAATAAGAGTTGGTGAGACAATGGATATAGGAGGAGGGTATGTTTTAACTCTTTCAAAAATAAATTTAGAGAAGGTTGCTAGGGTTTCTATAGATGCAAACGAGAATGATGCTGGTACTGAAACAAATTTTCCGTTTAAAATAGGAATAGAGCAGAGAGGAATACAGCTAACTCCTGATGAAGCAAGAAAGAAGATAGATTTACTTAATGAAACGGTTGCCAAGTGGGAGTCAAATTCAGAGAAGCTTGGAAAAATTGTTAAGGGGATGAAGACGGCTTGTTTAGCAACAAGTACGGCGCTTTTGATAAAAAACTTTTTGGCAAATAAGGACGGGAAATCTATTGCAAGAAAAGAAGTAATGAGGGGGCCAACGGGGTGGTACGAGAAGTGTTCACAAAAAGTTACAGCAAAAGAGTTTGCTAACGTTGAGGCATGTTTATCTGCTAATTCTGGTGCGGTAGAGGCTGATGTGAACGCTTATTATTCTTTGTTGCAGGGGCATGATGCACAAATGAAGGCTCTAAGACAGGGTTGTCAGACTGTGGGAATCTTGGGGCAGGTAACTGTTAACGATACGTGTTTTGTTAAAAAATATATGGATTCTGGGTACAAGGAAAGGTTAGAACAACAATTAGTTACAACGTACGGAGAGACGATGAACTTCCAAGGTAGGGAGATTCTGACAAGGGAGTTTGTTGCTAAGCTTGATCCAGCGCATGTTTCAATAGAGGAGTTTAGGGAGCTTGAGTTTTATTCAAGACTTGGTGGAACGGCGAGTTTAGATTCTCTTGCTGGTGCTAGGCTTAATTCGACAATAAAAAATATATACACGAATACCCAGAGTTTTACTCAAGTTAATTCCTTGGCTTCGCAATTTTCTACAGCCGGATATTCAAGTCCGGATATCTCTTGGGCTGTTGCTAACAATGCCATTAAGGGAGAGTATAACGGGTGGCAGATAACTCCTTCTCAAGTAACTGGAGAGACAAGTTATTTCAATCAAGATAAAGAATACAATGCTAAAATACAAGGATACGGGGAGCAAACATACTTGTTTATATTGGATTCCGGAGATGGCAAAGAATATGGGGTTGTAAAGGCTTTTAGATTTAATGGATTGGATGCAGGTGGGAAAATGGTTCTTGCTCCTTTAGATACTACTACGGGGGGAAATGATGAGAGTATCGCCAGACAGTTTTCTTATACAAGATACACAGAGGGTTACTATAATAATAAATATAAATCCAGTTACGGGACGACAACTCCTGTTGTTAGGTATTATGAGAGTGAACCAAATACGGGATTGCCGGCGATAGTTCCTGTGGATTTAGAGAAAGGATGGTATGCTTCAATAAAACAGACTCTTCCTAGTTTTGGTTCAATACGTTCTTATGATGAATCAGGAATGGTAAATAGTTTTTATCTGTGCAATGTTGGACCTAACGGTATAGAAGAGAATAGAGGAAATGATGATATATGTGAGATGATTAATCTTGGAACAGGGATGCCGTATGACCAGTTTAATCAGATGAGTGCTACAGAAACAAGAGAGTTGATAGTAAAGGCAAGAAATGCTGTGGAGGCTGCTTCAAGAGCAAAAAGAGATAAGGCAGATTATGTTGTTAATGGACAGAGAATTCCTACTGGAAAACCTTCAGTAGACATTCCTGATATACAGTGTGAGGATTTCATGTCGGCTGTTGATTGTAGAATATTATTTAATATTTGTGATCCGGTTATATGTCCTAGCTCTAGATGTGATTTGGGTGGGGCTTATCCTGTAAAAGATGTTGTTCAGAGTGGGATTGTTGGAAGTATTGCTTTATGCCTACCTAATTTTCCTCAGGTCTATGTTCCCGTGTGTTTAACTGGAATAAAGGCGGGAATTGATGGTTGGCTTTCAGTTGAAAGGTCTTACATGCAGTGTTTACAACACGGAATAGAAACAGGAGAGCAGATAGGAATCTGTGATGAGGTTTATAGTTTGTATAAGTGTGAGTTTTTTTGGAGGCAGGCGGCGCCTTTTGCAAAAGTCGCTGCACCGACGGTTTTACAGATGATATTTGGAAAGAATGTTAAAGGAGGAGGGGAGTATCTGGGAACTAAGGAGGCTCTTGACAGTGCGGAAAGCTCCGTAAATTATTTTACACAGTATTATGC
>JAHIVR010000195.1 GCA_018816625.1 Nanobdellota archaeon
TATAGATTGAAAAGTTTCCGAAAAAGGTGGTTGGTTATCTGGGAAGCATGTGCCGCAAAAGTCTAAATTATAGATATCATAAGGGAACCCATCCCAGAACTCTCTTTGATCTTCAAGGACTAATTTCTCGAAATTTTCTTTTTTTCCTATAAACTTTCCCTTCATTAACCCTATAATCTGCCTTAATTCCAGAAAGATTTTCTAATTTTTTAACAATATTTATTGGGGGAGCAGTTCTCATAAAAGTATAACTCTCTATACTTCCTCTTGATTTGAGTCCCAACTTTTTAGAAAGTTTTTTTGCTCCTATATTCATTTTCTTTTTAACTTTAATAAAAAAATCTCTTTGCTCCCCTAGAGTTTCAAATTTAGCCCTTTCCATGTATACAATAGAAAACATTACTATATAGATATTTGTTACTATTACACTGTTAACATTAAATAATGTTGTTTTACCAATATTCTTTTTAATTTTTCTGGAATCATTTTATTTTGAAGAAAGGTAGGTCTTTTAAATATTTAGAAAGCAATGACATATCCCCAGTAAAGCATTATTGCTAACACCATTAGTAAGATTATATTCGTCAACCACTTAAAACTGTTGGCTGCTATTTTCTCACTTTTTGTAAATTTAAGGATAATTAGATAGAAGAATCTTCCCCCATCAAAAATTCCCATTGGTAACATATTCACTAGTGCAACACTTAGGCTAATTAATACAAGCCACCATAATAAATAATAAACAAACCACCCAAACTCTCCAAGGTCAGACTCGTAGTAAATATTATCTTTCTTAAAAGACGATGCTGCGTATAGGGCTTTTCTTAAAAGATTTTGTTGCTGAGGTTCAGAAAAAGCAAGTCCAAGATAAGGTTTCTCGGAATCTTCTGGATGTTCTCCAAGAACTATTTCATAAATTTTTTCTTCTTCCATGAATTTTGAGTCTATTTTTATTGTATCCCCTGGTTTGTATTTTGCCAATTCAAGGGTTAGTTTATCAACGCTTCCGATTGTGACATCATTTATTTTGAGTATGGCTCCGTTTAAACCAGCTTTAATGGCCGGGGCATCATCATACAACGCGAGCTTTGTCTTATCACTTGATATGGCGGCTATTCCAACATATTTTTGATCCCCCACATCTATATAATTAAAATTAGCATCTAATACCAATTCTTCCACTTTATCGAAGTTAGGATTTACAACCGAAACCCCGTTTATTGAGGTTATGCTTGTTATATTAACTGGAGTGCTAACATACCCATTAAAAGAAATCCCAACAGGAGTAAAGGCTGCAGAGAAAAATACTCCCAACACTATTAGCCCGAGCACGGCAGTTATTGTGTTAGCAAAAGTACCAGCAGCAAGAACCGCACGTTGTTCAAAATTTTTTGCCTTAACCATGCTTTTTTCATCCTGTTCAACAAAAGCCGCTAAGAATACCGGCAAGAAGAAAGGAAAGAATCCAAATCCTGTAGATTTTATTTTAATTCCGTAACGTCTCATAAAAATTCCGTGTGCAAATTCGTGGCTTATTGCGATTATAGCCAGTATTACTATAAAATATGTGAAATAAAAACTAGGTAAGAAAGGAACTAGTTTATCGATATAAGGAATGAGGGGCATTATAGGAGGAACTTTTATTGCAGTAACTATATCCGGTCTAAGAAGATAGACCTTCACCACGGTATAAAAGAGCCACAACATTGCTGCCATCAAGACATAACCCAGCCAAACCGAAACATGGCTTAACACAGTGAGAGTTTTCTTGTACTTAGTTCCAATCCTTTCTATGAGTTTCATTCCCCAGGTTGTTCTGTATAATAACAAAAGTCCCTGTTTCTTAACACCCTTTCTTTTTCTTACGAGAAAAATAGAGAAAAAGATTATGAAAGCAGCTAAGAAAATTAAATCGTACATTAAAAATCCCATTTTTATCTTATCCTCTTTTTTTCTTCTGACCAATAACTATCTGACAACTACGGAAGAAGTTTATTTCTTCTTCAAAGGTCTAAACGCACCTTTCTTACACTTTCTGCATTTTACTTTTCCTTTGAGAATTTTTTGAGCATCAGCTTTGATTTTTGTATGACACTTTTTACAAACAAAGACATTCTTGAACAACCTGTTTTGTGCTTCTGGTATTTTTGCTGCCATTTTTATTGTTTATAATTTACGTTTAATAATCTTTGCCCCTTCAATATCCCAATATTCCACATTGTCGTTTTCAGCTAGTCCTGATTTTAACTCTTCTGGACACATAATCTCAAGAGTTTCAAAATTCTCTAGATCCATAACGCTAGCCACTCCTTCAGATATAGAGAGTACCTGTGCTTTGTTTTTGTTGACTAAAGGAACTTCAATTCTTTCATGGCCCGGAACAACAAAAACCTTTTTATTATCGCTTAATATTCCTACTGCCTCCACCCTACATTTAGCGTGTCCGTGTTTTCCAGTCTTACTTATGTCCATTTTTCTTACGGTATAAGGAACTCCTTCAAGAAGAATATTCGTTCCAACCTTTGCTTCTGTAGCATTAATTATCTTTAAAACCATAATGTAAGGAAAAAGAATACGTTTATAAACATTTTTACTCACAAAATTTCAGGTTAAAATGGCATTCAAAGCAAAAGATTTCATTGAAATAGAATTTACGGGTAAAACAGAAGAAGGAATGATCTTCGATTCAAATATAAAAGAGGATTTGAAAAAGACAGACATAAAAGCAGAAGCTAAACCATTTATCTTTTGTCTGGGGGCAGGAATGTTTTTGAAAGGGGCAGAGGAATTCTTAATCGGAAAAGAAAAAGGAGAATACACTATTGAATTAACTCCTGACAAGGCTTTTGGAAAAAGAAATCCTTCACTAATACAAACAATGCCCATGAAGATTTTTAAAGAGAACAAATTAAATCCTTTTCCTGGAGCTGTTTTTAATTTTGATAATAGGATGGGGCGTGTCCTTACAGTTTCTGGAGGGAGAGTAATGACTGATTTTAATAATCCCTTAGCCGGAAAAAATGTTATTTACAAAATTAATGTTTTAAGAAAAGTTGAAGATATTAAAGAAAAAGTTGATGCATTTACAGATTTTTTATTGAGAAAGAAGTTTAATTTTAAAGTTGAGGGAACAAAAATAATCTTTGAAGCTGAAAAAGGAATGGCCCAGTTTTTAGTTCTTTTCAAAGATAAGTTTAAAGAAGTGTTTGACTTAGATATTGAGGCTAAAGAGATTGAAGGGAAAAAGGAACAAGACAAAAAAGAAATAAAAAAAGA
>JAHIVR010000196.1 GCA_018816625.1 Nanobdellota archaeon
TAATCGCCTTGTTCATACTTGCAAACTCCACAATAATAGACGGATCTTCTTCAAACATGATAACAAGAACAAGCGGAATAATCTTTTTACTTTTCTTTTCCGTCTTTTTATATTACAGCATAGAGGTTTTTAAACAAACAAGAAAAAAATTGACCAAAAAGGGAGCCAATATAAAAAAAAGATCACCCTTATTAATTACTGCAATAATAGTTGGAGGATTGATTGCACTAATAATTGGGGGCAAATGGACAGTGGATGGGGCCGTTCAAATTGCAAACCTTTTTGGACTCAGCCAGTTTTTAATATCTGCCACAGTAATAGCCTTAGGAACCTCCCTTCCAGAATTAGCCACCGCAATAACCGCTGCAAAAAGAAATGAAACAGGAATAATAGTAGGAAATGTTGCTGGAGCCAACATATTCAATATCTTTTGGATAATAGGAATAACCGCAATAATAGCCCCAATAGCCGTTCCAGAATTCATAAATATGGATATTGCTTTTATGGGAATAGCCACACTACTACTACTTGGTTTTATATTTGTTGGAAAAAGAGGACAAATTGAAAGGTGGCAGGGAATTATTTTCATTATCTTATATGCCGCCTATGTTCTCTCAGTAATTCTTAGGGGCTAAATTACAACCATTTCTCAAGTCCTTTCTGCTTTTTCTTTTCCTTCAACTCCCTAAGTTTCTCCAACTGTTTATCAACCCTCTCTCCAGAAAAAGAGTGTCTTTCAACTAGTATTTCTTTAATCTTATTTTCATTGACTTTACCAAATTCAATTATAGAGTCCTCAACATTTGGCCTCTTAAACAACTCAAATATATCTTGCCAAACAAATCTGTCTTCCTCTGACAAAGATAAAAGTTTTTCTTCAACACTCTTAAAAATCAAAACCGGTTGCTTATATTTCTTAACAATCTCTAAAGCTTTTTTCTGTCCAATGCCAGGAATACCTCTGGGATTGTAATCAGTTCCAACAAGTATCCCCAAACATATAAGTTGATCTATATCAATCTCTAAGAAATTCAACACTTTTTCTAGTTCTATAATCTCTACCTTAACATCAATCCATCCAGAATAAGTTCTTCTTCTTTTAGCTAGCGTTAAATTTTGTATAAGTTTTGGGGCACCAAAAAGCAAACTATCATAATCCTGGCTGGCGCTAGCATAAATATCTTGATTTTTTGCTAAATGAGCCGCCTCGGCTTCTCCCTCACTGGGTGCCTGTACTATCGCAATACCCATTGCCTCTAAAAGTTCTTTGCTCTCTTCTATCATTTCATCGTTAAGCCTTGCAAGTTGCGAACTATAGGATCTCATTCCTTCCAAATCCTCTTTTTGTTTAGCCTCCTCATATCTTTCTCTAGCTAAATCCTTAACCCCTTCTCTTATTGCATGAGTCTTACCCTTAAGCTTTGGAGCCTTTCCATCAAAAACATAAACCAATCTCAAACCTTCGGAAAGCAAACTAATATTTCTATAAAACAACCCAGAAAGATGACTTGTAACCCTCTTTTTATCATCCATTAGAGGAGTTCCATCTGGTTGTCTTATTGTTGTCAGAAATTGATAAAGAGTATTAAAAGCATCAACACAAAGTGTTTTCCCATTTAGATCTGAAAGTTCTATTTCTTTTCTAGAAATTATGTCCCGTATATTGAGTCCCATGAGCGATTACTCTTAAGCGTTCATTTGAGGATTTAAATCCTCTTATTTTCTATCATTTACAAGATAAAGAAATATAAATAATTATCTAACTCCGTAAAGCCTTTTTCTAGCAGCATGATATCTTTCAACCAACGCAAAGTGTCTTCTTGAAGGCTTGCACTCTGATAGGGGTAAAGTCCTACCTGGAGCGATTGTCAGTCTATAAACCCCCTGGCTCTCAAGAATTTTATCTTTAGCCTCAAGCCCCTGCATTACTACCACAAGATTAATCATTTGTGTTTCAACAGCCTCAACCAAAGCCAGATCCTTTCTTTTTCTCTCGTCATCAGAACTTCTACCCAAAAGCCTCCTTATGTCTTGGCTTGTTTGTGCATCCCTTGCAAAAGGACCCTCTCGTCTTTCTTCTGACATAAAAATACTTCCTTTTCACAATTTTTAAATCTTACTAAAAGCTCTTAACAATATCAAGATAAGTCCCCTCTCTTACTAAAGAATAAAGTTCAACAATATCTTCATTTCTCATTCTTATACACCCCCCAGAATCAGGCCGACCAATACTTCCCTCTTTATTCGTTCCGTGTATAAAAATTCCCCTATCAGAACTATTTGAATTAAGAGAATCACATCCCCCTATTCCCAAAACCCTTGTTAATAAAAGGGCCTGGCTTGAATCCTTCTCTGACTGTGTAATTCTTGCAACCCTTCCAGTATTATTACCCCCAACAAAAATACTCCCAACCCCAGCATTATCTCCTCTCTTAACGTTTATCCTATGCACACCCAAAGGAGTTTTTTCGCTCCCAAAAGCGTTTCCAAAACCCCTCTTGCCAGTGGAAACTCCGTAGTGTTTATAGACATAAAAAGAATTATCCCTTCCATAAACAACATAAAGCCTCTGTTCCTGTCCATTTAATATCAAAGCAAAATTACCCTCCCCAACACCAAATTTCTTATCCATTACATCATATCTCTCCCTTAATCCAGAGTGATTAACTCCCAAAAAATTTTCAGTAGTAAGGACCTGTGAAGAAACAATAGGGGGTGACCCCATAAGGACTACCCCTAGAACTATCCCAGCAAGGCTCGTTCTTAGTTTTCCCATGAATCTCCATAAAAAACCTTGTATTTAAACCTTATTCTTAAGATTTAAATAACCAAAACACTTTCAGAAAACATGGAATTTATGCCCCTTGATTATGATTACTTTGATTGGAAAGGAAAGAATTACGCAAGAATAACCGGCCGTGATAATAAGGGAAAAAGGGTATGTGTAATAGACTCGTGCCCTGTTTATTTGTGGGCAATACTAAAAGACAAAATAAGTAAAGAAAAAATTAAAAAACTTATAGAGAAAATACAAAAGATATCCCTTGATGTTAACGGTAGAAAAACAAAAGTAGAAAAAATAGAGCTACAAGATAAAAGATTCCTTGGTAAAGATGTAAAAGCCCTAAAAATATATGCAACAAACTACAAAGATCTCCACGACATAGCCGATAAATTAGATTTCAATGAAATAGAAAAAAGAAGAGGCTATGATCTAGGTTTCATAACCCATTATGTATGTGAAAAAAAACTAAATCCCTCTTGTTGGTATGAGATAGAAGGCAACATCCTCAACAACTCTGAAGAGTACGGGGGCATTGATGCAGCTTTTGATGTTGATTTCTGCATAAATCTCAAATACCATAAACCCCTAAAAGAAAAACCATTCAAACCAAAAGTACTTTCCTACGATATTGAAACAGACGATATAAAAATAGGGAAGGGAGAGATAATAATGATATCTTTGGTATCTGATAACTTCAAAAAAGTTATTACGTGGAAAAAAACAGATAAAAAACAAGAATTTGTAGAATACGTAAAAGATGAATCAGAATTAATAGAAAAATTTTTAGAATACACAAAAAAAATATCTCCAGACTTTTTAGTTGGATATTTCTCAGATGGATTTGATCTCCCATATTTAAAGGCAAGAGCAGAAAAACTCAGAATTAAACTCTCTTTGGGCCTGGATGGTTCTCAACCAACCTTTACAAAAGGGGTCATGCTTACCGGAAAAACCAAGGGAATGATTCATATCGATATCTTAAAATTCATAAGAACAGCATACGCACAATACATGGAATCAGAAACCCTTTCTTTAAACGAAGTAGCAAAAGAATTCCTTAATGATAAAAAGAAACCTTTCAAAATAAAACACTCCTCAAAGATTGAAAAAGAAGACTGGAAAGAATACTTTGAATATAATCTTCACGATTCAATACTAGTTTCCCAATTATTTGAAAAGTTTTGGCCAGACATGCTACAATTCTCAAGAGTAATCCAAGAACCAATATTCGAAATATCAAGAAACGGATTATCAAAATATGTTGAAAATTACATTTTACATCATCTAGAAGAATATAATGAGATCCCAGAAAAAAGACCGACTCACTCAGAACTTTCAGAAAGAAGACAAAGAAAATCTGTTGAAGGGGCTTTTGTTTTAGAACCAAAACCAGGAATGTATAATGATGTAGTAATGTTTGATTTCGGCTCTATGCATACCTCAATAATAATTTCCATGAACCTCTCAAAATCAACTCTATTAGAGAAACCAGAAAAGAATTCAAATTCCATAGAAACAACTCAAGGAAAATTCTACTTTACAAAAAAACCTGGATTTATTCCCTTAATGCTAAAAGAGATATTTGAACAAAGAAAAAAATTCAAAGAAGAATACAAGAAAAATCCAGGCTCAATAACTAGGGCAAGAAGCAATGCTTTCAAGGTCCTATCTGCCTCAGTCCACGGATATATTGGTTTCTTTGGAGCAAGATATTACTCTTTGGAATCTTCTGCATCGATACTTGCATACGTAAGAAAATTCAACAAAGAAGCAATAAAAAAAATTGAGAAAGAAGGATACCAGGTAATTTACGGAGATACTGACTCTATAGCATTCCTACAAAACGACAAGACTGAAAAACAGATAAAAGATTTTCTAAATAAATTAAACTCAGAGCTCCCGGGGATTATGCATCTTGAGTTAGAGGATTTTTACAAAAGAGGGATATGGGTTACGACACGTTCCGGAATAACCGGTGCAAAAAAGAAGTATGCCTTGATTGACAAAAACAGTAAATTAAAGATACGTGGATTTGAAACGGTTAGAAGAGACTGGTGCCGTCTAGCAAGAGACGTTCAAAACAAAATATTAAATCAAATATTAAAAGACGGAAATGAGAAAAATGCTCTTGAATTCATAAAAAAGATTATAAAAGACATAAAAGAAAGAAAAGTCCATAAAGAAGATTTAATAATAAAAACAAAATTAAAAAAACCAATAGAAGAATACAAGGCCACAACTCCGCACGTTATTGTAGCAAGAAAAATGATTGAGAACAAAATGCCCATTGGTCCCCACACCCTAATAGAATATTTTGTGGCAGAAAATAAGAATAAAAAAGCACTTGTCAGAGATCGTGTGAAACTACCAGAAGAAAAAGCGGATTATGATATAAACTACTATCTTGAAAATCAAATACTCCCAGCAGTAGAAAACATCCTCCAAGTATTTAATATAAACACAAAAGAGATACTAGATGGGAGAAGACAAACTACTCTGGGGGATTTCTAAGCTTATAACAACCCCAAGAAAACAACTACCAATATTCCTGCAATAAGATAAAAGATTGTCCTATGGTCAGTTACTTTTTTAGAAGAACTTGGAATGAGCTCATCTGCAGAGATGTATATCATAAGCCCAGCAATCATCGAAGTAATTAACCCAAGCCAAGTAAAGGAAATATTTTTAAAAACATAATAAGTTAGCAAAAACCCTACAAGAATGGGGATTGCAGTTGCAGCAGATAATAAAAAAGATTTTAATTTCTTCTTGTCACAATAATAACAAGGGGCAGAGGTACAGATGCCCTCAGGAACATTCTGAATTGCTATAGCGATAGCAACAATCAACCCCAATTTTGTCCCAGAAACAGCACCTATTCCTATTGCCATACCTTCAGGAAAATTATGCAAAAAGATCCCAAAGAGTAAATAAAGGGAAGCCTTTTTCATTCTACAATCCTTGTTTTTACCACAAAGCTCTGGATGCAAATGAGGAATTGCTAAATCCAAACCATATATTATCAAAGCCCCAAAAAGAAGACCAATTCCTGCTATTAACACTGAAGAGATGGCTATGGCCTCGGGAATCAGTTCTAAGAAAGATATTGAAATCATAACTCCTGCAGCAAAGGCCAACATATTAAACATGAACTTTTCGTTTGGTTTCCCCAAAACCCCTATTAAAGAACCCAGAATAGGTCCTAAAACAGACAAGACCACAATAATCCATATAGCATCCATAAATAATATTATCCTTCAAGCTTTATAAACCTAAAAGCTCTTTAAAAAAAATGAAACTAAAAACAAAAGAACTCCTCCACGAGTTAAAACACCACTCCCCATTCACGGCCATAGCAACAGTTGTCGGACTAATGATTGCCGTATTGGTAATATATTTTATAAAAGTAAATATAGACGAAAAAACTTTCGAACTATTTCATTTTGGGCACATTTTTGTTTCTTCTATAGTAACCGCAGCCATATTCTATAAATACAAAAAAAATTTCTTTCAAGCACTCTTGGTAGGTAGTGTGAGCTCAATGATAATAGGAAGCGTAAGTGATATTTTGTTCCCTTATTTGGGAGGAACCTTATTAAATTTAAAAGTAAGTTTCCACCTCCCAATAGTAGAGATCCCTTTAACAATAATTGGAATCTCTCTTCTAGGAAGCGTTTTTGGAACAGTAACAAAACTAACAAAAATCCCCCACTTCATACACGTGTTTTTATCTGTATTTGCTAGTTTATTTTATCTGCTGGCCTTCAGTCCAAGCTTCAATCCCCTTTACCTAATTGCAACATTTTTTATAGTATTCATCGCAGTTATAATCCCGTGTTGCATAAGTGACATAATCTCCCCTTTCTTATTCTTGGGAGAAAGAATAAAACATTGTAATTGCAAATGACAAAAATAGAAAGAAAAGATAAAATTTTTATTATTTCCTTTTCAAGAACATAAAAAAGAATGGAAAAAAGAAAAATACCTGAACAAAAACCAGAATTCAAAGAAAGAATGCAAGAACTATTGGGAAAAGAATATAATGCATACTGCAAAATTCTTGAAACTCAGCCAGTAAAATCAATAAGATGTAACACTCTTAAGATCTCACCTAGAGAATTAAAGAAAAAATTAGAAGAAAAAGGATGGAAGATTATTCAACCCTGGAAAAACCACCCGGAAATAATGATCATAGACTCGGCACTAGAACCAGGAGAAATCGGAAGGGCACTGGAACATCTTCTTGGATACTATTACATGCAAGAGCTTGCAAGCATGCTCCCACCAATAGCCCTCTCTCCAAAAGAAAACCAAAAAATACTTGATCTTGCTGCCGCACCGGGAAGCAAAACCACCCAACTAGCAGCAATAATGAAAAACACCGGAACAATTATAGCAAACGATATCTCTGTAGGAAGAATAAAAATACTTGCAAGTAACTTAGAGAGAATTGGGGCAACAAACACAATAATAACGCGTAAAGACGGCATAGCTTTTTGTAAAAGATTAAAAAACCAAGGATTTCAATTTGATAAAATCCTTGTTGATGCCCCTTGTTCTGGAGAAGGAACTCTAAGATCCAGTCACAAAACATACGAAATGTGGAACATTAAAACAGTAAAGGCACTACCAAAAATACAAATTGCATTAGTCTCAGCAGCCCTAGAAATACTTAAGGCAGGTGGAGCATTAATCTATTCAACATGCACCCACTCCCCTGAAGAAAACGAGGGTGTTGTGGACTCAATACTAAAAACCCATGATGTTTCTCTCCAAGAAATAAAAATTCCCATAAAAGCCAGACCAGGAATAACAGAGTGGCAAGGCAAAAAATATTCAAAAGAAGTAACTAAATGTGCAAGAATCTATCCTCAAGACAACAATACCGAAGGATTCTTTCTTTCAAAATTTATTAAAAAATGAAAATAATAGGTATTTGCGGACCAAGCAATAGTGGAAAAAGTACATTGTGCGAGGAATTAGAAAAAAAATACAACATAGCCAGAATCGAATTAGACCATTATTTAAAAAATATTGAAGAGATACCTATGCTTGGAGATTATCATAATTGGGAACTACCAGAAAACCACAAATTTGAAGATTTAATCAAGAACATAAAAGATCTAAAAGAGGGGAAAACTATAATTCATCCAATCTATGACTTTAAAAAAGGAAAAGTGAAAGGGTACCGAGAGATA
>JAHIVR010000197.1 GCA_018816625.1 Nanobdellota archaeon
AGGAACAAATGATGATTAAAAAAAAGCCTGGATTTTTCAATAAAAAGTACGGCACTTGGGATATTGCGTTTGTGAAATGGAGTGTCGTTGCATGGGTTTTATTTCTCATAACTGTGTGGCCAGGATTAAGAGATGCTGTCATAAGTGTTCACTGGGCCTTTTGGTTGGTTTTGGGGGTTTTATTTATGATAAAACCGGTTAAGAGTTGGTTTTCTTAAAAATTTATTTTTACATTTCTTTTTGTTACTTATTTTTCTTCAACTTGAATATAAAAATAATAGAATTGTATAAAATAAAAATAAAAATAAAAAATTATGTGTTAGACCTTACTTTCTTTTCTTCTTTACGGTCTTTTTCTTTTTTGCTGCTTTTTTCTTTGCCATTTTTCCTCTTTTTAGACGTTTATGTCTAATATGAAAATTTCAAAACTGATAAAATTCATTTACCTCCTTTCATCTCCTTTTTTACTATGACTAGTAGTAGCGTTTCTCCTTTATATATTTTTCTTCACATCACTTCAAGCGTTTCTATTCCCAACAAATTCAGAGAATTTTGTAATACTTGTTTGAAGGAACTCACCAAGGAAACTCTAAATCCTTCGTTTTCTGAACCGATCACAGGACAGAAATGGTAGAATTCGTTAAATAGTTGAGCCAACTGGTAAGAATAGTTTGCAATCAGCGACGGATTTTTTGAATTATATGCAGCAAGAACCATCTCTGAGAAATCATGTATTTTTTTAGCCAAAGCAAATTCTATTTGGCCCAACTCCTTCAACTCTGCTTTATTTTTGTTCTTAATCCTATTAAATTTCTTTAAAATGCTATTCGCACGAGCATAAGAGTAAAGAAGATACGGTCCGGTGTCTCCTTCAAAATTTAAAGCGTCTTGTTTTTTAAAAATAATATTTTTATTTGGCCCTTGTTTAAGCATAGAATACTTTACAGCAGCAACAGATATTTTTAATGCTCGATCATCTAATTGTTTCTTGGAAAGTTTCCCGTCTTTTTTCCTCAATCTTTTTCTAGTGAAATCTATTGTCTCTAGTATAAAATCTGAATATAGCACATTATCCCCTGTTCTCGAGGACATTTTCTTTCCTGGAAGCCTTACTTCCGCAAAGGGAACAAAATCACAATCTCCCCTCTCCTTAACCTTCATTAACTCAAGGGTTTTGAATAGTTGTTGAAGGTGTAAAGATTGAGCGGCGCCCACAACATAAATACTCTTGTGTGGTTTGTATTTTTGAAATTTCTTTAATGCTAAGAGGATGTCTTTAGTAGAGTACAATACTGTTTTATCCTTCCTTAGCAAAACCCAGACCCCCAAATCATATTTCTTTAAATCAATTATTACTGCTCCGTCGCTTATCTTAGCTATTTTCTTTTCTAGTAAATCGTCCACTATTTTAAGTGCTGGTTTGTCAAATTCGCTCTCAAAAAAGTACACATCAAATTTTGTATTAAGATCTTTGTATATTTTCTCTAGAGAATCTAAGCTGTACTGCCTTGTCTTCTTCCATAAGGAATATAAATGCCTATCTTCTCCGTAAGTTAATTTCTGATTAATTTCGTCAACTTGTTTTTGAAGAGTCTCGTGTGAAGTAAGTCTCTTAATAGCATCCACATATATTGAAGCTATCCAAGATTCTTCTCTCTTTATTTTCTCCCTCTTATGATATTTCTCGTAACACCATAACCATTTAGCAACATGCATTCCGGTATCTCCTTGATAATTAGCCCTTATTACCTTGCTTCCGCAAAACTCAAAGATTCTTGAGAGACTTTCTCCAAGAGAGGTTCCTCTTATGTGTCCAACGTGAAAAGCTTTGTGGGTATTTGCCTGAGAAAACTCTATCATCACCCTCTTTCCTTTATTTATACCTGATCTTCCGTATCTGTCTTTTTGTGAAAGGACTTCCCTGACAGTCTTTAAAACAAAAGCCTTTCTATTCAGAAAGAAATTAAGGTAAGGGCCTGAAGTTTGAATATCGTCAAAGTCAGTTTTAGAAAACTTCCCTAAGTGTTCTCTTAACTCAAGAGCTATCTGCTCAGGAGATTTCTTTAATTTTGGAGCAAGAAAAAAACACGGAAAAGCATAATCTCCCATCTCGGTTGATGGAGGAACCTCGAGATATTTTTCAATCTCGTTTTCCGTTAGCTTTATATCTTTTTTTTCAAGAGCCTCCCTAAGAACATCAATCACCAGCTTTTTCATAGGACAAGCAACAAAAAAGAGTTAATAAAATTATCGTAGGTTTTATAAAAGTTCAAAAACTTCTATCGGCATGCCAACAAAAAAAACATCTATGTCTAAGGAAGAAGAAATCGGATATCACAAAGGGGGAATTAACACCCTTATAAACGAAAGAAACGAATTAATCCGGCTTCTCCAGATAGTAGAGACGCTAATGCAAGCCCACATGAAAAGATTGGAAGAGTTGGGCGTTAAAATTCCAAGGGATAAAGAACAATAATCTTCTATTGGGATGAAGAATAACAATTCTTATAAATTGTTTAATGGTTTAATATTTCATGAGTTTAATAGATATACAAAAAGATGTTGACGCCTGGGTGACTCAGTTTAAGGTGGAATATTTCAAGCCACTAGAGATGATTGCAGCAATGGCAGAAGAGCTTGGGGAGCTGTCGAGAGAGGTAAACAATAGGTATGGGCCAAGAACAAAGAAATCTCACCAAGACACAGCAGACATATCCCAAGAGATATCAGACATGATTTTTGCATTGGTCTGTCTGGCAAACCTACACAATATAAATCTCGATGAATCTTGGAAGAAGAAGATGGACAAACAATACGGAAGGGACTCTAATCGTTTTGAAAGAAAAGATGAGCAAAATGGCCAATAGGCAAGCTTTTTAAGTAGAATTCTTTTGTAAAAAATATAATGGATGCCGGGGTGTCAGAGTGGTCAAATGAACAGCCCTTAAGTACTGGAACTTTAAGTTCCGTGTTCTCCTCTTTGGAGAAAGTGAAGAAAGGCTGTGGCTTAGTGCCTACGCAGGTTCGAATCCTGTCCCCGGCATAAAAATGAAAAAAGAGAGGATAATAATTAGTATAGCAATACTTGGTATTCTCACCTTGTTCTTTTTTCCGGAGCCAGAAACTAATTTTGTTTGGTATTTTTTAACTGCAGGCTTCTTTATCCTCATAATACTTTCTTTAATTTTTAGATACAGAAAAAGCAAGCCTAAAAGATAGAAAAAAACGACCGGTCCTTAACCGGTCTATGAAAATTAAAATTGAGGGGCCATTCGTTTATCTAGCTCTTTCTTCAAAACAGAAATGTGGAAGTTCATTGTCTTCAACTCTGTTTCAAGAACTAGTTTTCTCATGGCAATGTCGTAAACTTCTTCTCTGAGCTGTTGAACGATTGACATGCAAATAGATAATCTTGAAGTATATAAGAAAGCATGGTCACCTTAAAATGAGAATGTGTTACTACTCTAATAAATAGTAACAAATAAAATAATTTATAAACGGTCTATACTTATCTCTGTCATGAGTGAAAAGAAAAGGGGGAATACTCTCTCTAATTATATGTGGATAATAATTATCCTTCTTGCCCTTATACTATTAATTGTATGGGTAAATCTAAAGAGTTCTGGAAATGTGGTAAGGGAAGCCGGTTCAACACAGGTAGGCCTAACAAAAGATGCAACAGTTATATGTGAGGTTTCTACAAATAACGGGTGTAACTGTCAGACGGTTGGGCAGTGTTTTAAAGAGCAGGGGGGAGAAAGAGTTACTTGTACAGATTCAAAGGGAAAGGGAATATTTTGTTTTGATACCCCCACCGGAAGAGATTGTGGGTGTGTTCCTACTTAAGCTCATAGAAGTACTTATCTAAATCTACTCTACCTTTTACAACTCTAACACCTTCTTTCTTCAACATTTCTATCTTCTTTTTTGTTCCGGATGCGAATCCTCCAACCCTTCCATCAACATTAATTACTCTGTGACACGGAACTAAAAAGAACCCGCTGTTTCTTTTTGAATCTCCTCTAATCGCGGAACGCCTATTTCTAACTGCCTCTGATGAAATAGGATAACCATAAGGATTCTTATTCATCGCCGTTCCCACAGCCCTGTAGACTTTGGAATTAAGAGAGTGTGCTAGAGTCTTGTAGGTTGTAACTCTGCCTTTCGGAACTTTTCCTAGTTTGGAGTAGATTTTTTCTCTGAACTTCATATTAATCAAACAATTTAGATATAGACAACCCAAGATGTGCTCTGTATATGGCCTCTGCAAAGATGGGAGTCATATCAATGACTTTTATGTTTGGATCTTCTTGCTTGTATGTGTTTGAAGTCATCACCACGTCAAAACAATTGCATAACTCCAGGGTTCCTCTTGTAAAAATACCGTGAGTTGCATAGCAAAGTATTTTCTTTGCCCCATTAGCTTTTAGGACATCTGCTGCTGCACACAGAGTTCCACCGGAGTCTATTATATCATCTACAATTATGACATTTTTATCCTTAACGTCTCCAACTAGTTGCATTCCCCCTATCTCTCCTGGTTTTGATCTCTCTTTACTTAACAAAGCAAAAGAATAATTTTGTTTGAATAAATCTCTTTCTTGAGCCTTTTCCATTTTTCTAAGGAAGGATTTTGTTCTTCCTGCTGCCCCTGCGTCTGGAGAGACAACAACAATATCTTTTATGTCGTCCCAGTGATTTAGCCTTAAATATCTAACAACCTCTGGAAAAGCATAGAGATTGTCCACAGGAACCTCTTCTGGATAAAATCCTTGGATTTGCCCGGCATGAAGCTCAATAGTTATTATTCTGTCTAAGCCGTGAGAAAGAGACCTAGCCAGAGTTCTAGCCGAGATTGGAACATGAGGCTTATCTTTCCTGTCTTGCCTAGAGTAAAGCATGTTTGGAAGGACAAATGTAACACTCTCTGCGCTTGCAGAAAGCAAAAGATCCTTAACCAAGAGCAATTCAACCCACCAGTCTTGGGGGTCTTTTGAGGAATCGTGTATAAAGAATACGTGTTTTTTTCTTACGTTCTCTGGAACATGAACTCCTATCTCCCCGTTTCTAAACTTGTTAACCTGGACTTCGCATAATGGAAGAAGGTATTCTTTTGTTTGTCGAATATAAAGCTGTATTTTTTCTGCAAATCCCCATGCATGGGAATTTCTATCTGCTAAAAGAATAACATTATTCATACAATTAACCACACTAATTTATTTAAATTCTTTATCATTATGAAAGACATGGAAGATAAAGAGGAAAAAGACGATATTAAAAAGAAACATATGTATAAAGTTCTCTTAATATTTCTTATACTCTTACTGGTAGGAGTCAACTATCCTTTTCTTGATAGAGCCATAAAGACCTGGGCTAGCAATTACGAGATAGGAATTGTAGAAAGAATCATAGATGGAGACACAATAGTTGTCAATGGTTCTACCGTAAGATTGTTGGGAATAAACGCTCCAGAAAAAGGAGAGAGGTATTATGATGAAGCAAAGAATTTTCTGGAAGAACAAGCGCTCAATAGGATAGTTAGACTTGAATTTGGTCCTGAAGATAGAGACAGATATGATAGGAAGTTAAGGTACGTAGTCCTAAATAATAAAAATGTTAATCTTAATTTAGTAAAAATAGGTTTGGCTAATTTTTATTTCCCAACTCTTGGTGGAAAGAATAAATATTACAGAGATTTCAAAAAAGCCTGGGAAGAGTGTGTTGAATCAAACCAAGGGATATGTAAAAAATCTACAGATTCTTGTGCTCCTTGTATAGAAATAAAAAGTTTTAATTATAAGAACCAAGAAGTTGTTTTTAGAAATACCTGTCCTTTCTACTGTGAGCTTGAAGGATGGAGCATAAAGGATGAAGGAAGAAAAAAATTTGTTTTCCCTAGTATTGTTTTAGAAAAAGAATTAACAGTCAGGGTTGGAGAGGAAGAAGATACAATAAATACCCTCTACTGGAAGAACGAAAGTTATGTGTGGACTCAGACAGGAGATACTCTCTTCTTAAGGGATAGCTATGACAGGCTTGTTCTTTGGAAGAGTTATTAGATAATTTTTCCCTCAGTCATAACATTATTAACTCTAAGGCGTAAAGTTTATAAAGTAATATCAATTGATATTATAATGCAATCACAAGTAAAAAACCAAAAATCTTATGCAGAAAAGAATTCATTGGCAAGGTCTCCAACTCTGCAAACTGTAATGATGGTTGAGAAATTTATAAAAGATAATTCTGGAGAATACAAAAAAACAGAACTTTTTAAAAAACTTCCAAAGAAAGTTATGTGGCAGACCTTCCAGGTTATAATGGAGTATCTTGAAAGCAATTTAAGGGTTGTTTATGATAGAACTGGTTATGCTGTTTATATATGGAATCCTGAATTTGTAAAGAGGTTTAAAAATAGACCTGATCTAGAATGGAATCCAAAGTAAATTTTATTGATCCTGAATTGAAACAGACTTTTGAGAGTTTGGAAGAAAGTGATCCAAGACTTTTTAAAGAAATTGATAAGGCAATTAGAGATATATCTCGAAATTCATTTTGTGGAAGAAATGTAAAGAAGAAATTAATTCCAAAAGAACTCATACAGAAGTATCAAATAGATAATCTTTGGATTTATAATTTGAGGAAAGATTGGAGGTTATTGTATTCTCTTGGTAGAGATGAGATTGAACTTATAGCAGTTATTCTTGATTGGATGAACCACAAAGACTACGAGAGATTGTTTAAATTTACTTGAAATGGAAATCACTTATTTTTCTTATTATTCTGCTCCACTAGTTCCTGTTGTTGAGACAAGATACGATAAAAGAGTTGAAAAGAAAAACAGGAAAGTTGAACCTGTTGAAAATATTTATTCTATTAATAGGAGGAAGATTCAACTAAAAAGACTGTTGATTATTATGTTTGAAAAAATAAAAATAAATCCTTCTATTTTCACTCACCCACAGTAATAACATCTCCTTTTTTCCACGACGACAAAAACATTTATATATCCTTTCTTAATTAAAAAATGGTAAGATGGGGTATCCAGAGAAAAGTGACAAACAAAATAATGGCCATTGGGGCTCATCCAGACGATATTGAATTGGGTTGCGGTGGAACAATCGTTAAGCATTTAGAGGCTGGCGATGAAGTTTTTGTAATAATAATGACAGAGGGAGAGCAAGGGGGACATGCCCTTAATAGGGAGGAGTGTTTAAATTCTTTAGATTTATTGGGAATTCAACCACAAAATATTTTCTTTGGAAGTTTTCCAGATGGGAGTTTGACAGATAATAATCATGCGGTTAATTTTATTGAAGAAATAATAAATAGATACGGAATTACAAAGGTTTATACACACTATCCTGGAGATAGACACCAAGACCACCGAAATTGTAGCAACGCTGTATCTTCTGCAGCAAGAAGAATTCCTGAAATACTTCTTTTTGAGGGACCTTCAACCAATGTTTCTTTTGAACCACATTATTTTATAGAGCTATCAGAAGAGCAAATAAAAAAGAAGGTAGATTCTTTAGGCTGTTATAAAAGCCAGATAAATAAAGAAAGTATAAATTTGCCTTGGGTAGTAAGTCTAGCAAAAACACATACTACAAAAACGTTCGCAAAATATTCTGAAGCTTTTGCTATTAACCATATACTCAAGAAAGACAAAGATGTCTAAATTGGTTATTGCGGCACATCAAGCAAATTTTTTACCCAACTTAGAATTCTTCAATAAAATGCAGCAGGCAGATGTTTTTGTGTTAATTACAAATCTACAATTTGAAAAACAAGAGGGATGGCAAAGAAGAAACAGAATCCCTGGAACAAATCAAGATATTTGGCTTACAATCCCGGTTCTTGGTTCTCAAAATCAAAAACTGAAAGATGTAAAAATTAATAATCAAACTAATTGGAATAGAAAACATAAACAGACATTTAGAATGTATTATGGGAAATCAAAATATTCTGGGTTGTTATCAGAAATAGAGAAAATATATAACTCGAAACCAGAACGCCTAGTGGAAATAAATATCCAATTTATAAAACTTATTAAAAAGGCTCTTGGCATAAAAACAAAACTAATAGTTGATGAAGAGGTTTGTGGAGATAAATATGGCCTTTTAATTAACATATGTAAAAAATATGGGGGAACTACTTATCTTTCTGGAAACGGGGCAAGAAAATATATGACAGAAGAGTATTTTAAAAAGTTGAAAGAGAACAACATCTCCCATAAATTTATGGAAAATAATCAAAAGATAAACCCCTACACCGCAATGCACTATCTCTTAAATGAAGGGCCAAAAGCAACAATTGAAAGATTAAATATAAAAAGAGGGGGTATTCCAATTATCAATACAAAATGAATAACCCCACCCTAAAGGGCGAGGTATCAAGGATTAAAAACAAAATGTTA
>JAHIVR010000198.1 GCA_018816625.1 Nanobdellota archaeon
ACTCTATCTTGGCAATGTGGCTAATATAATTAAAGTGTTTGATTTCTATAAGAAAAACAATTGATTTTTACACATAGCCGTTATGCAGTATCTTTGAGTAGTTACACTCTTGTTTTGATAACCTTATCAATCTATTCTATTATGTTAAAACTAAAAATACAACTAAGAGAAAACCTTTTTATATCTCAATTAACTAATTCTTCTATGCCAAAAAAAAGAGTTAAAACAAACGGTGAAATGATAAGAGGAAAGAATAGATGTAACCCTTCCGGATGTGGAGCATCTTTTTACGGAGTCGGGTTTATTGGGGCTTTAGTTTACTACCTGTCTACTGCAAGTGGTTTTTGGGCAGGAGTGCTAGGAATATTAAAATCAATAGTCTGGCCAGCCTTCCTTGTATTCAATCTGCTTAAGTTTATTGGTGCCTAGAAAAACTTTTTTGAAAAATAAACTGGAAATTAGCTAGAGGGTAATCTTTTCTGTATTTTTGTAAGACTCCCTTATCAATCCTAGTAGCTTTTGCTTCTATAATAAAATAATCTCCTTGTTCTATTTCCTTTATTTTTTTAAAATTCCTATATCCTTCTTCTTTATAGTCCTTCTTTTTTACTTGTATTAGTAGAAAGGGTTTGTATCCTATTTTTTTATAAAAAGTAATTGCATCGTCCTGGGCCCCCGCCTTAATTATTTTAAAACCCGTGGCCCTTCTCTCAAATTCGTTAACTAATCTCTTACCAAAATCTCTACCATGAAATCTTGAATCAACAGCTATCTCACTCATTAAAAGGTAATCTTCCCTAGGAAACCCGCAAATAACTCCAACAAGATCTTTATCTAAAAACAACCCTATAAAGAATTTTGGGAATTCTTTAAATTTTTTATGTAAAAATCCCCTGTCTCTTACTCTTTTCTCTCCCAATTCTCTATCTAAAATATCCATTGCTTTTGAAAAATCCTTTTCTGCCAAACCCCTAATTTTTAACTCCGAAAGCAGATCCATTTTTTCAAAATCAGAGAAGATAGTTTTTTCTTTTTCATTGAGTTTTTTCTCATCAATACCTTTGAAAAGATTTCTCATAAAATCCTCGTGTTTAAATTCAATTTTTAAATCAAGAAGCCTCTTACAATCACATATAAAAATAGCCCCATTATCTTTCCTATACTTAACATGCCTATTTAGAGTTTGAATCATTTTATCATCAAATTAAAGTCTTTATTTAATATCTTCTTGAACTTCTCCTGCTCTTTTAATCCAAGCGCATCCCCATTCTTTATGCAAAAAGGAGTGGGAGATTTTCCATCCCAAAAATATCTAAAACTCTGGGCAATGCATTTATTGCAATTAGGTAACATTTTGCATCCCTTACATCCAACATCCATATAACTTCTAAACTCATTGAATATCTTACCATCCCAGATCTCTTGGAGAGCTTTATCTTTTATGTTCTCAAACTTCATAAATTTCTTTGGAATACAAACTCTGCAAAGAGTACAGGGAGAAACAGTTCCATCAGAGTGTATCTCACAAAAATTTATTGCTGCGGCACAGCTATAGGCAGAAAGCCCTTTTTTATCCATCTCAACAGGCATGTCTATTATCCTAACTTTTATTTTTTCTTTTCTTCCTTCCTCTGCAAGATTTTCCCAGAACTTATTGTCAAAATATTCATAAAACTCGGAAAGGAACTTATTGCTATTCCCCCTTCCTACCGGAATAATGGGTGATATAAACCACCTTGTTGGGTTTATTTTCTTTATTAGTTTTTGAAATTCCTTCATCTTTTTTATGTTCTCTTTATGCAATACAGTAGAGATGGTCAAAGGTATCTTTTGTTTTTTAAAGAACAAAATATTCTTCATTGTTATCTCAAATATCTTAGGGTTATACTTTCCCTGAGAATCCAATCTTACAAAACCATGACTTTTGGAATCCAGACCATCCAAACTTATTTTAACTGCTATTAAATATTCTTTATTCTTAAGAATAAAATCTCTCATATTCTTAGAGAAAATGCCATTGGTTGTTAAAACAAAATGAATTCCTTTTTTTGTCAAATAAGATATAATCTCTTTAAAATAAGGAGATTGTGTGGTCTCGCCGCCAGAAAGATTTACATAAAAAACTCTACAAGCCACCAAATAATCTATTACTTTTTTCCACTCTTCTAAAGTAAGTTCCTCTTTCTGAGGTGTTGAATAACTTCCAAAACAGTGTTTACACCTTAAATTACACTTGCTTGTAAGGTTAATATAACAAGAATAAGGAGAAGCATAAACTTTGTTACGAATATCCATTTTTCACAAAAAAGTTAGACAAATTAAAATTGATTGTGGCTGCAAGGCATTACATCATTTTGAGTTAAAGCCACAAGGCTATATTTCTTCCTGATGTCTACATTACCGGCCTCAGAGTCAATTCTTTGTGCAACTCCTGCAGTTCCTGCACTGATGTAACTCTTTGCTTCATTTTTGGACTTGTATTCCATAATAATTGAAAATTTATCCAATTTATAAATTTATTGGTATTTAAATAAAAAATAAAATGCGCGGACAGGGAATCGGGCTCCGAATAAATTCGGGCCTAGCACCTGAAACAAGTTCAGTTACTAAACCAAGGTTCGATTCTATGCGCGGACCGGGAATCGAACCCGGATCCTAACGTCTTTGCTTTTTTTCTTTCGAGCGAATGCGAGCATTTACAGGAAAGGTAGTGTCAGGAAAACCTGGGTTTTCCCACATTGGCAACGTTATGTTCTACCACTAAACTATCCACGCCTTAAATTTTACAGGATTATTCATATTTAAGTTTATTGTTTATATGAAAAACTTCATTAAGTTTATAAAATCTTTTTGACTAAAGATAAGAAGGGGGATAAAGAAATGAGTTTTTTATACGGGGTACCAATAATTGGTGCGGTAGCTTTGGCAACAGGAACAGTTTTAGAAAAAACAATTCTAAAAGTTAAAAATATAAACGTAAAACAATATCAAACCCTTGGATTCTTGGCAATTATTATAACCATGCTTCCCTTTGTGTGGTTTTTATGGAGAATTGAGAGTCAGGCCCTAACTCTAGGGAACCTGGGAATTCTAGGGGCGGTAGTAATCTTTTCAATAGTAGCAAATCTCTTCACATTTTATTCTATGAAATGGGAGAAAGTGTCTAATCTAGAACCAGCAAAAATACTAGAACCTTTATTTGTAATAGTTCTTGCAATAATCTTTAGTTTCGTGCTTGATTCTAGTTTATATGAAAGAAACCTAAATATTCTAGTCCCAGCAATAATCGCCGGCCTAGCCCTAGTATTTTCCCACATAAAAAAACACCACCTTAATTTTAACAAATATTTCATCTTTGCAATATTTGGAAGCTTCTTTTTCGCACTTGAACTAGTAATCTCTAGACTCATCCTAGATTTTTATTCTCCGATTTCTTTTTATTTTATAAGATGCCTCTCTATCTTTGTGATTAGTTTAATTGCCTTCAGACCAAATCTAAAGGGAGTAAGCACTAAAATAAAATGGCAAATATTAATTGCAGGGGCTATATGGGTTGTCTACAGAGTAATGATTTATTACGGGTATTTACATCTAGGAATTGCATTTACAACACTAACAATAATGCTTGGACCGGTATTCATATATCTATTTGCATGGAAATTCCTTAGAGAAAAAATTGAAATGAGAAACATTATTGTAGCGGCAATAATCGTAGCAAGTATTCTTTATGCACTAATAACCTAGGGATCAAAATTAAGTCTTTTTCCAGTAACAATATCATAATAAGTAGCGTTGGAATTCTCCCCTCCAAATTTTTTCCTACGCCTTATTATTGTATTTCCATCTGTAATATAGTGAAAGAATCTTGTGTCATAAGTATCACTATGTCCCAACCCAACTCTAACTTCCAGAGGAACTCTTCTACCAAGCAATTCTTTTAATAAAATCATCTTGTAAAAGCCCTCCTGCCATTACCATCGTAAAAAAAGGATTTGTATCTCAAATTACTCTTAGCAACTATACTATTTGGGCCTTTAACTTCATAAGTCCAAAAAACCCCATAATGAACTCTTTCATTCCCTCGCAGAGATGCCATTATATTTGAAGAAAGCACTAAAGGGGGTTCTCTTCCAATAAGCCTTAATGGATCTGTAACATCCAGTATTCTATTTAATTTTATCTTCATATTTTAAAAAAAATTCTTCCCTTTTTAAATTTAATCTAATGGACTCATTCCAGACATCCCCATCCCGGGACCAACGTTCTTCATTGAACCCTTCTTTGTATTTGAAGCAATGACATCATCAATTCTAAGAATCATTATAGCCACCTCGCTTGCAGAGCTTATCGCCTGGATCTTTATCTTTAATGGTTCTATTATCCTGGCCTCCAAAACATTCTCAACCTTGTTTGTAAAAAGATTCAATCCAGCACTCTTCTCTCCTGCATCGTGCCTACTCTTCAACTCTGTTAGAACATCTATAGGGTCTACTCCTGCATTCTCTGCCAGAGTAGAAGGAATAAATTCCAAAGCAGAGGCAAACTCCTCAATTGCAAGCTGCTCTCTTCCTGAAAGCTCTTGAGAAAACTCTCTTAATCTTTTAGCCAGTTCCATTTCTATAGCTCCCCCGCCAGGAACAACCAATCCACTCTCTAAAGAACATATCACATCCCCTAAACCATCTTTTAGTGCTCTTTCTATTTCATCTATAACATGACTAGTCCCCCCGTGTATCAAAATTGTAAGAGCCTTTGGATTTTTACAACCACCTATATGTGTAAAGTAATCCTCCCCGTGTTTAACACTCTCAACTTTTTCAGAATCTCCGAGCTCAAAAGGAGTTAATTCTGAAAGATTTGAAACAATTCTTCCTCTTGTTGCTTTTGATATTTTTTCCATATCACTCTTAGCAACCCTCCTACAAGCATAAATTTCTTCCTTAGCCAAAAGATACTGTGCAAAATCATCAATTCCCTTCTGGCAAAACAAAACATTAGCTCCAGAAAGTTTTACTTTTTCTATCATGTCCTTTATCACCCTCTCCTCTTCATGTAAAAAACTCTGTAATTGGTCAGGAGTTGATATAGAAATCTTAGTGGTTATCTCGGGATTTCTTAATTCCAAAGGAAAATCTATCAAGGCTATTTTTGCCCCATTAACTTTTTTGGGCATATCCTGAGAAACTCTTTCTTTATCTATAATAACTCCAGAAATAAGCTCCGTATCTTTTATTCCATCTCCCTTCGATTTTTCTATTTTTATATTCTCAATATCTATTTTTCCATCTTCCTGTACTTGTTTTACTGCCCTAACAATTATGTCTGCAAATCTCTCCCTTGAATCCTCTGCACCCTTCCCGGTCATTGCAGTCATAGCAACCTGTCTCAAAACATCCTCATTATCAGAAGTTATTCTCAAAGCAACCTCTTTAAGAATCTCTTGACTTTTTTCTGCAGCCAATCGATAACCCTTAGTTATAACTGTTGGATGTATCTTCTTATCCAAGAGCTTCTCGGCATTCTCCAACAATTTACCAGCAATCATAACGGCCGTGGTTGTCCCGTCTCCAACCTCACTCTCCTGGGTTTTAGCAATTTCAACCATCATCTTAGCTGCAGGGTGTTCTATCTGCATCTCATCAAGTATGGTTACCCCATCATTTGTAACTATAATCTCCCCTGTAGGAGAAACTAACATCTTATCCATTCCTTTAGGCCCTAAAGTTGTTTTAACAACCTCTGCAACCATCCTAGCAGCAAGAATATTATTACGCTGAGCATCTTTGCCCATAATTCTTTGAATATCCTCGGGCATAAGAGTTAAAGATTTATCTGTCATTTTAAGGAATATCCCATCCCCCGATAGAATTTAGTCGAGCAACTAAATCTGAATCTAATTTTATCTCGGCAACTGTTCCATCTGGTTTTATATTTAAAATAGTTGTTCCTGCATTAACATAATTTTCCCTTGCTTCTATAAAAACCTCATTACTACTCAACCTTTTTTTGTATATAATATTTTTACCTTCACTTAAAACCCCCATGGAACTAACTTTTCTAGACAATTCATCAGATTCATTGTATAAATAAAGGTATCTTTTTGACATACACATTCCCCTCAATTCATTTATTTAAACATTATTGTTGTCTAAAATGATATAAATCTTTATAAATGGTACTCTCCAAATTTACAACAGAATGAAAGAAGGATTACCAGAAACAGCATTAAGGTTTGTTGTGAAGGGTGTAGCTAAAACAGCCATAGGCTTCGGAGCCGTGCAAGTTGCAGGAATGGCTATAAACGGATTCAAAAATCCACAAAGAGGGGAGTATGATTCTAAGGCCATGCCTCTAGCAAATATTGCAACAAACGCTATAACCTACGCACCAGTACCAGGAAGCGAATACGGTCTTGTAAATAATGCAAGAGAAAATTTTGTGGGTGGTGCTTATTTCGCTGTTCCTCTAGTTCTTTATCTAGCCGGTCACTGGCTCTGGCAAAAAACCTCTAAACACGAAGGGAAAGGATGGGGAGAATCCGAAACAGGAACAGCTGCAAGAAGACAAAAGACTAAAAACAAAAAAGCCAAGGCCGCAACTGCAGAAGCAAGAAAACTTCAGAGCAGAATGAGTGAATTAGAAGAAGCTATGCGACAATAAATTCCTCTTTTAAACATTCTTATCCTATAGACGTTATTTTAATTTTGGAGAATATTTATATACAAGTGCAACCTCTGTTTCTAATGGAGAAAGTGTTGGTTTCCGATATTATGACTCGGAATCCCATTACCATCAGTCCAGAAACAAACCTTCTAGAGTGCGCAAAAAAGATTGTTAAAAAAAAGGTTGGTAGTCTACTTCTTGTTGATAAAAAAAGACTTGTAGGATTTATAGCAGAAAAAGATATTCTATGGGCGCTAGTAAAAAAATCAAAACAAGATCTTAAAACAATAAAAGCTATTGATATTTCACCAAAAAAAATAGCCACAGTTAAGCCATCAACCTCTTTAAAAGAAGCCTTAAGTAAAATGAAAAAGCTAAAATTTGAAAGGCTACCAGTAATACATGAGGGAGAGATTGCCGGAATAATAACTGTTAAAGATATTCTTAACTTCAACCCAGAGATATACCCAGAACTAGAAGAATTTGCCAAAATAAGGGAAGAGTCAAAAAAATTAAAGCTAATAAAAGAAGCAAAAAGAAAAAGAAGGGATGGTGTCTGTGAAGAATGTGGTAATTTCAACATACTCTATATGGTTCACGGACGTCTTGTATGCGACTCGTGTAGAGATGACATCTAGTTCTACAAAACATATTTAAATAGTTTTTACCTTCCAGAATAAAGAAAGGGAATTAATCCGGATCATCAGAGGCAAAGAAAGAGCCAGGGATGCTGGATATAAAACCCGCAGGAGGTTTTAAATGTCCGAATCAGAAACAATTTTTTCAAGTAAAATAAAATACGTTGGAGTGTTTTCCTTTTCAGAATTCTATCAATTTTGTTATGATTGGCTTACAGAAGAGACAGGACTAGGAATCCAGGAAGATAAATATGTTGAAAAGATACAAGGAGACTCAAAAAACATAGATGTGGGATGGACGGGAGAAAGGAAGGTTACAGATTATTTCAAATATAAAATAAAAGTAAAGTTTAGAGTCATTGGATTAAAAAAAATAGAAATAATGCGTGATGGAGTAAAAGAGAAAACAAACGAAGGAAGTGTTGAGGTGACGGCAAAATCAGATTTAGTTAGAGACTATGAGGGAAAGTTTGAATTAAGTGCTTTTAGAAAAACCCTGAGGGGGATGTATGAAAAGTGGGTAATTCCTTCCAGAGTTGAACAATACGAAGATAAATTAATAAATAGTTCGGATGAATTCTTAAATCAAGCAAAAGCCTGGCTTGACCTAGAGGGGAAGAAGGGATAATGGCTAGAACAAAGAAGGCCCAGGTTCCTGTAGAAGAGACAAACCTTGAAATAACCACAGAAAAAAAGGAGATTAAAAACACATCTCCTCTCCCAAAAGACCAAGAACTAGGCCCAACAGAACAGTCAAAATCCCCTAAAGGATGGTTAATTAAGACAATAATAACCCTTCTCATAATAGGGATAGTTATTTCGGGTTATTTCCTTTTTTTTACGTAAATAGCTAATTCATAACCGAAATCCTTATATACAAATTTCCTCTAATTTTTCTATGAAAAAGATAGGTATCTTATTATTGATGTTATTAGTTCTTCCAACAATTTTAGCTGTAGATCTGGATGTAAAAAAAGTTAGTTCTAATGAAGTAATGGTTCTTGGAATTGATAGGCCTGCAACCTTTGATCTAGAAATAACCAACAATGGACCTTCAGATTATTTTGAATTTTACAATCTTCTTGGATTTAGAATATTTCCTTTAGAAAAAATATCTATCGCTAATGGAGAAACGAAAAACATAACTCTCTCAATAAGGCCACTAGGAGATCTTGGGGCAGTTGGTCCCTACACACTAACATATTTTATAAGGGGCCAAGATGATTCTGAAGTAGAAAAAAAACTTACATTAAAAAAAATTGAACTAAAAGATGCTTTTGAAATAAGTTCCGGTGGATTAAATCCAGAATCCAACTCTGTTGAAATTCTTCTTAAAAATACAGAAAAATTTGATTTTGGAAAGACAAATATAAAGTTTAGCTCAGCGTTTTTTGAATTTGAAGAAGAAACAAACATAGGACCAAACGAACAAAAGAGTTTTGTTGTTGAACTAGAGCAGGAAGATTATAAACTCCTTACTGCGGGGTTCTACACAATGAATGCAGAAATAAAAGTTCAGAACCAGATAGCAGAAATAGAAGGGACACTAAAATTTGAAGAGAAAAGTATTGTAACAGAACAAGAAAAAGATTATGGTTTTTTTATCTTTACCAAGATAATAAAGAAAACAAACGAGGGGAACTCTCTAGCAAAAATAGAAACAAAAATAAACAAAAATATAATTTCTAGATTATTCACAACATTCAGCCCAGACCCAGACAACGTTGAAAGACACGGCCTTACCGTAGAATATACCTGGAATAAAAGAATAAATCCCGGAGAATCTTTTGAAGTTTCAATAAAAACAAACTATCTCTTCCCGCTTATTGTAATAATTCTAATTGTGGCAGTGGTATTACTTGCAAAACAATATACAAAAACAAACCTTGTATTAAGAAAAAGAGTTACATTTGTTAAAGCAAAGGGTGGAGAGTTTGCTCTTAAAGTATCTGTCTTCATAAGTGCTAAGAAATACATAGAAAAAATACAGGTCTTTGATAAACTTCCACCATTGGTAAAGATATACGAAAGATTTGGTGGGGAGAAACCAAAGAGAATTAATGAAAAGCTAAAGCGACTTGAATGGGATTTTGAAAAACTAGAAGCCGGAGAAACAAGAATGATATCTTATATTATTTATTCGAAAGTTGGAGTTTTAGGAAAATTCGCACTTCCAGAAACAAGAGCAATTTACGAAAAGGACGGAAAGATACACGAAACAGAATCAAACAAAGCATTCTTTGTAGCAGAGCAGGGCATAATGAGGGAAGAATAAAATGAAAAGAAGATATCCCATAAGTCCAAATTTTAGAAAGGCTTTAGAAACACAATTAGGAGATGATGATAAAATAGAGGTTACAGTTACTGTTTCTGATGGTGACGGACTGGCCAAACTGATAGGATTAATGTCTGGCAGATTGAATCTGACTCCAGAAAATCTTCCAGAATACATGGCAAAAAAAACAGGACATAAAGTTACAGCAGACACACTAAAAGATACAAGAGGGATATGTATAAGCCTATCAAAAAGAAGAATATTTATGCTTGCAGAACAAACATATGTAGAATCACTAACCCCCTCTAAACATTATATTACTATTGGAGATCCCACAACATGGGAGCAACTTCACTGAGGAATTCCTTCATCTAAACAATATGATCTGATTTATCCATTTTAGTTCCTCAATTTATATTCTCTATTTGCTCCAACCCTTATTCCCATTACAGTTTTACACTTAATCTTCTCGGCTTCCGTAACAATCATTTCATCTCCACTCCCTCTTGTTCTCCAAGCATAACCCAATTCCTTTCTTCCTTCTCTCAAAGTAAGATCATAGTGAGTGCTAAGCGGAGTAAGGGATCTTTCCACTACAATTCCACTATTCAATTCAATAACTCCTCCTCTTGGATGGGTTTCATCAAGAAGTCTGGCAACCTCCAAAAATTGACTTGTTCTGGGTCCTCCTTTAGCAAATAAACATTCTTCAGCAACAATATCTAAAGGGCTTCCGGAACTTTCGCCCATTTCAACATCAGCTTCATCCTCAAAACCCTCAAATTCTGTATTCGAATCCATATTAAAGTCCATAAACTCTTGTTTTTAAAAGTATCTAATCATACTCAGAAAGGTGAGGAATAACCAGAGTATCCATTGCCTGTTCAAGAGTCATTGGTTGTCCGTTTGAAAATCTAACAATCTCTTTATCTCTATTAGCTAAATTATGCTTTTCAGCATCCTCCGGAGTTCTTACAAATATAGCAACCTTCCCTTCAGCAAGTATTGTTCCCTCGTTATCTACAGCAATATCATTGACCTTTACCTGATAACCCTTTCTTTCAAGTTCAGAAACAACCTCTGGAATTCTATGTTTTTGCAAAACATTTGTCTGCCATCTATAGCCAACAGCCGTCAAAGGATGATAACATCCTAATTCATCTCTATTAACTCCCAAATGATGCTCGGCATAAGTCTTTGGGTTGGTTACCTCTCCATCAGAAAGTGTAACCCTTTTACTAGCTTCTCTTGTAAAAAGATCTACCATGTATGCAGGCCTCTCCGTCCCGTCAGGGCTAACAGAAAGTTCAGAAATCCTTACGCCAAGTCCACTTCTATTGAATTCCCTAATAGTATCAGAAACCCCGTCTCTTGGAAATGTCCCGGCAAACTCCCATCCTAACCTATTTAACGCAAAAAGATGTTTCCCAAGATTTAATTTTCTCTTAGAAACAGCCCTCATTTTACAACATCCCCATTCTTAGAATGTCTTTACACTGAGAAATTGTTTCAGAATCCTTCTCTTCTTCATATCTTCTTATCATTTCAATTAATTCTGCCTTACTGAGCTTCATTAATTGCTGATTATCTTTTTCCATGTCTTTTCTAAGAACCCGAACTTTATAAATGTTACTATTTGTAACCACTAGCAAATGACATTAATATCATTTATCCCCAAGATCTTGAATCCCAAAAATAAACAAAAAATAATTCTTTATTAAAAAAATAAAATCCCTCCACCCAGACTCGAACTGGGGATCTCCCGGGCACTGCATAAGCAGCAAACAAGAACCGGCTACTCAGGTTTCATTTATTATCTGTGAATATAACAGACTATCCACCCTATTCTACAGCCAGGCGCTTTAAACCACTAAGCTATGGAGGGACATATTGTACATACAGCACAGAAGAAATTTTCCACTGCACTGGACTATTTTTGTAGGTTTGGTCTCTTTAAATAATTAACTGAAGTGGTTAAGAAGAAAGAATTAAAAAACAAAGTTAATTAATTGCTTTATGGCTTACAGAGTATATACCACTGAAAGCTTTGAAAAAGAGATTCTAAAATTAGCCGAATCAGACAAACAAGTTATTCAAAAGATATTTCTTCAATTAAAATAAAATCCCTATGTTGGAGATCAGATAAGATATAAGTTTTTCCGTGAAAAAAGAATAAGGGAGAAGAGAGTTTATTATTTGGTTTATGATGATTTAAAGATTGTCTTAATGGTTGCCATAAGTGGAAAGAAAGCGCAGAAAGAAACCATAGATAAAGTTGTAAAATATTTTAAAGAATACAAAGAATATGCAGAAAAATTAAGCAACTCTTCTTACTCTTCCTGATTTTAAATCTTCCAGTCCTTCCTTGAACTGTCTTACTAAATCCAAATCTATTTTCTTTAAAACTATCATGTCATTCATTTTCTCAATTCCAAGGACAGATCCTTCTCCAATGTTTAATTCAGCCCTTATCTTTTGAGGAATTACAATCTGACCTTTTGAACTTATTTTTGTTATTTCCATTATGTAAGAAAGTAAGATTTTCCCACTTTTAAATGTTTGTATGGAAAACATTCTTTTATATCTTAAAAACAAAACCAAACTTTTATAAAATTAAACTACCTTCTCCAGCATAAGAGGAGAAAATGGAACCAATAGTTTTTGCTGGCATTTTAGGAGGAATTGGGGGATTAACAAGAGGGGTTGTAGGATTATTAAAAGCTCTTTCTCTAAAAAGAAAAATTTTATGGCCTTATTATGGAGTAACTGTAGCAATTGCAATTATTATAGGTATTTTTATAGGAATAATATTTGATTTTGACCCAAGACTAAGTCTTCTTGCAGGTTATGCTGGAACAGATATTCTTGAAGGAATCTACAAATCTTTCAAAGTAGACAAGGTTTATGTGAGGAAGAAATGAAGAGCTGGTTAAAGTATCTGTTAATTGGAATAGTGATTTTTGTTTTAATAATTGGATTATTCTTCTTATATCAGTTAGGATTTTTAATTCAAAACTACGATACAAAAATGTTTAATAAGGCAATTGAAACAGGAGATGTAGGATACTGCCATAAAATCAAAGATCAGGGAGTTGCTCCAGGATATTATCCAAGTTGTGTAAGTTTAGTTGCCCAAAAAAACAACAATCCAACCATATGTGAAAATTTAGAAGAAAGAAATTCTTTATCTCTTGAAGATTGCTACTCGCTCTATGCATATTACAAAAATGATGAATCGCTTTGTGTTGAACCCCAATGTAGCAAAACCTTATTTAACATATGCATAGAATCTGGTTGTGAAACAATTAAAGATTATGAATAAAAATGACAAAAGTAACAATAAACCTGGATGAAGAAGAAAAGAAGATTCTTGAAAAAAGAGCCAAAAAGAACCTCATGACTCTTCAAGAACAAATTGAGGATATTATAAGAAGAAGTGCCGTAAGCACAAAGCAAGGCACCACAACAAAAGAAGTTGACCCGGATGACCGTCTTGTCGGGATTTTCTCAAAGAGCAAAAGGGGAAGAAAGAGGAAATAAGAAGGGAGTGATTGGAAAAGTTTTAAAGTTCCTATATACTGGAAAATAAATGAAGGACTTATTGAAAAAATACTTTGGATATGACAGATTCAGATCAATGCAGAAAGAAATTATTAATCACACAATTCAAGGAAAAGATTCTCTTGTTATTATGCCAACTGGAGCGGGAAAATCTCTTTGCTACCAGATTCCTGCACTTAAATTTGAAGGGCTTACATTAGTTATCTCTCCCCTTATCTCCCTTATGAAAGACCAAGTAGATAGTCTTAATGCAAATGGAATTAGTGCAGAATATATTAATTCTTCTCTCTCATTTGAGGAAATTGAAGATATAAAAGAGAGAATTCAAGAAGGTAAAGTTAAAATGCTTTATGTTGCTCCTGAAAGGCTAGCTTTAGATAGTTTTAAATTATTTTTAGCATCCATTCAAATAAGTTTAATTGCCATAGATGAAGCACATTGTATCTCTGAGTGGGGGCATGATTTTCGTCAGGAATATAGAAATCTGAGATTTCTGAAAGATTCTTTCTCCACAGTTCCAATAATTGCTTTGACAGCAACTGCCACATTAAAAGTAAAAGAAGATATATTGAAACAATTATCCTTGAATAACCCTCAAATTTTTGTTTCAAGTTTTAATAGAGAAAATCTTAACCTAATTGTTAGGAGAAAAAAGAATACCTTTAATCAAATTTTAAATCTTCTTAAAAAACATAAAAATGAATCTGTAATTATCTATTGTTTTTCGCGTAAGGATTCAGAAAAGATTGCTCAAAATTTAAGAGAAAATGGATTTAATGCTCTTCCCTATCATGCCGGACTTGGTAATGAGGTAAGGAAAAAGAATCAAGAAATGTTTATTAAAGATAAAGTTAATATTATTGTCGCTACTATTGCTTTTGGGATGGGTATTGATAAACCAGATGTTAGACTGATTATCCACCATACTTTTTCAAAAACCCTTGAAAGCTATTATCAGGAAATTGGAAGGGCTGGGCGTGACGGTCTTCCAAGTGATTGTGTTTTATTCTACTCTTATGGAGATAAAAGAAAACATGAGTTTTTCATTAAACAAATTATGGATGAATTTGTTCAAAAAAAGAGCAGAGATCAGTTGAGGATTATGATGAATTATTGTGATTGCACATATTGTAGAAGAAGATATATTTTAAGACATTTTGGAGAATATATGCAAGAATCTAATTGTAATGGTTGTGATATTTGTTTAGATATTCCAGAAATAAAAGAAGTAAGAGAGAGAAAAATTATA
>JAHIVR010000199.1 GCA_018816625.1 Nanobdellota archaeon
TATTTTTACTGTACCCTTTCCATAACCCTCTTTTATCTCTCCCTCAAAACTAGCATAGCTCTTAAGATGGTCCTCAACCCGTATGGCAAGACGTTTTGTTCCTTTTGCCCTTGGTGGACGTTTTGGGAGGGCCCATGATTTTAGAACTCCTTCCATTTCAAGCCTAAAATCATAATGGTCTGTTCTGGCTTTATGGGATTGTATTACAAAGATTGGCATATATTTTTGAACATAATCATTTTTATAAACATTTCCTGTTTTTCGAGGAAATGGAAGAATACGAGATGAAAGTAAGAGATCTTATTGATCTTGAGTCTGGAGCTAAAAGAGACAACAATGTTGGAAAAGGGGCATACGAGTTAATTAGTCCTTTAGCATTGAAGAGGTTGGCTTTAGTTTATGAAAGAGGGGCGAGTCAAAAAGGTGCAAGAAATTGGGAGAAAGGAATTCCTTTTAGCAGGTGTGTTCAATCTGCCATAAGACACGTTTTTCAATACCTTGAAGGAATGAGAGACGAAGATCACTTAATGCAGGCCTGTTGGAATTTAATCGCTGTTGCACATTTTGAAGAGTGCATAAAGAAAGGTTTACTCCCTAAAGAACTAAATGACCTCCCGGATTACAATGGCCAAAAAGGGTAAAGTCTCTTTTTACATCGCTCATCCACGACCATCAAAAGATAAGGTGAGGCAGTGGCAACTAGATTGTGAAATTAGAACCGGAGTAATTTTAATAAATCCTTTTTTTGATATGTGGGGAAATGAAGAGATTCACGAAAACGCTACAGGAAAGGTTACTAGATACGAAGCTGATGCAGCAATGATAGTTAATAGAGACTTAAAATTGTTATCAAAAAGTGATGGAGTTATAATACTCATAGATGGTAATTTAAGTTACGGCTCCATACAAGAGATGGTTTACGCCAAGTTATTCAAAAAACCATTATTTCTTGTAGTCACAAATGGTGAAGAAAATCATCCATGGTTTAGATATCACGCAGATAAAATCTTTACTAATTTTAAGGATCTGGAGATAGAATTAGTTAAATTTTCTAATAACGCTGAAAGACAGCGATAAAATGAAACCTAAACTTTATTTTGGACATCCAATGAATACGTATGGAACTGCTAATGAGTCTGCACTCTTAGCAATTATTTCTGAGGCTTTTCCAAAATATGAAATAGAGAACCCTGGAAATGAAACCCACAAGGTAGCGTGTTTGAGATACAGGGCTACAGGTAGAAACCCTATGGAGTATTTTTTTTTATGAGGTGCTTCCACAGATGGATGCTGGGATATTTTTACCATTTGAAGATGGTATGTTTGGAGCGGGAGTATTTGGAGAAGCAAGATTCCTAAAAGATAGAAAAAAACTAATTTATGAAATTAATTCTTCCGGAATAGTCACTAGAATGGAAGTATTGGATCTTTCAAGAGAATTATCTATAGAGGACACAAGGGCAAGGATTAGAAGATAAATTATCTTTTTTAGCACAATATAATTTAAAAAGCCAGAACGTTTTTTGAATAAATGAGAGGGAGAGTAATTCTAAATGCCTAACGGATTTCCAAAAACGTATGTTATAACCGCTGCACAAGGGGCTCAAAACCCTTACCATGCAGAGAAATATGGGAGAGACGGTTCTAAGGGGAGGCCCCACGCTAAATTAATAAGGAATATAGAGAAGTATGTTGCAGATAGGAGAAATGCTTCTTTAGAAATATGTGCGGTTCCTGGTTCCTATGTTGATGAAATAGAGCTACACCAAGACCTCCAAGAAAGGCCAGAGATAAGAATGGATAGGGCTGTTTTTTCTCGATTAGAGGGGCAGAGAAGAACAGAACAGGCAAGAAGAGATGGGGTTAGAGATTCTAAAGATCATTATTTCTGGAGAGATATCCCAGACACTGCATACAGAGGAACTCTTGAAAGATTGAACTCAAAAATGCATTTAGTCTCTTCTCCAACCCCTTCACAAAATGAAGATCCTTTAACCGGAAATTTAGATTTAGCACAGATATATGTTGGAACATCTGTAGTTTTCCCACATCCAAAACAAAGATTAAAACCTGCACCAAAAAACTTGAGTGGTAAACTCCCGAGATTGGTTTTAACAACAGGGGCTTGCACAGAACCAAATTATAATACTACTAATTCGAGAGGAGCCAGAGCTGCAAGAAACCATCAGTATGGTTTTGCTGTAGTAGACATTTTTTCAGATACGCTTTATTTTCCAAGAATAGTTCCTGCACTAAAAGATGGTAGTTTCATAGATATGGGGGTTAGATACTCTTCAGGTCAGGGAGGGAGAAAAGTTAAAACAAACACTCTTGTTTTGGGAGACCTACACTGCCCGGTACACGATCCCGTAACAATGGAAGCTAATCTAGAAATGATTAATTTCTTTGAGCCAGACCAAGTAATAATACACGATTTATTTGACGGGAGATCTGTTTCACATCACACATGGGGAAATGATATAGAGAGGATGTTATTAGCGGAGGAAGGCCATGCCGATCTTGGAAACGAGTTAGAA
>JAHIVR010000200.1 GCA_018816625.1 Nanobdellota archaeon
CCGTATCGTACTTCCACATTGAAGAAACAGGGAGATACTTTCCTGACTTGTGGCTCTCTGGAGCGTATATCCGTATGGTCGGGATAGTATGTACCCGGAGCAGGAATAAATATAGTAGGGTCAACAACATCGGCTTGAGGCCAAGTAAATCTAGCATCATCGGAAACATCATCAGTAACCAATGAAAAATGCCTGGTTGCTGTTTTATTATCAGCTTCACCTCCGGCTTCATGGCCGGTATATCCTTCACGTATGCAGACTATAGACATAATTAGTTTCCAAATCCTTCTAAAGTAGAAATTAAAAGAGGATTACCACCCAAAAAATCAAGAAATTTGTTGAAAGCATCTTTATGTTCTTTACTAACTTTCAATTGATCTACTAATAACTTTTTGGATTGTTCATTATCTTTATGGAGTATTTGAGTAGGGTCTCTGCGTCCTGCTGTTTGAGTCATTAGTCCTGCGGCAGAATAGGTCAAAGCATCCAGACCGCCACCTTTTGTAGAACCAAGCTGATCCTGTGCCGCTCGTTGCATCAACAGATCAAATTGTAAATTGATCCAATCTAAGTTAGCCCCAATCTCAGCAGCTTTACGCAGAGCTTCCTGTCTCTCATATTCTATAACTAAAAGCTGTTCTTCCAGACCGGCTTTAGTTAATCGGATAACCAGTTCCCCAATGGAAGTAAGAGAATCCTTATTTATTCTTTCTCTTTCTTCTGCCATCCTTTCCTCCATTTTAATACGTTCTTCTTCTTCCTTCTGCCAATATTTCATTTTCAGGTTGTATTCCTTCCATTGATATTTGTTATTCAAAGCATTAATATCCTCCCCTTGAATAACAACTAATTCTTTTTCTTGATTATACTTTGTAAGCATCTGAGCCATTTCTCTATTGAAGGAGTCAGTGATAGCTTTATCCTTTTCATCTTGTATATCCTCAATCAATTTTTTGTTTCTAAACTTCCAACCTTCCATATCCATAGTTGGATCAATAGGAATAATACCTTTAGGGGCTAATTTTTGTTGCTCTTTAAGTTTTATGGTTTCTTGTTCCAATACTGCTATGTGCGCTTTGGTTGCTTGTACTGCAACACGTTTTTGATTTGTTATTTTTTCAACATAATCAAGATAGGTTTTAACTGCACCAGACATAGTTGCAGTTTCATAGACAGGAGCAGAAAGTTTTTCTCCCCATGTTAAACCCTCAGCTAAGGCTGCTTGTTGTTTATTTAATTGTTCCTTTAATTCTTTAATATACAATTCAGTACCAGTAATTTTATCTGCTAATGGTTTTCCTTCTACTGACTCTACATAAGATTGAAAGGCCATTATTTCTTGTTTTAATTCTGCCCATCTTTTCTTGGCTACCTCTGCTGTTTTATTCATAATATACAAAGCAGCACTTACCGCAACTATAGCAAGAACAAGTGGTCCCCCTATAGCACTAGCGGCTGTTTTAGTAGCAACTGTCTGTCTCCCTAAAGCAATGGTAACAGCATTGGTTGAAGCTATTCTTTGTGTATTTAAGGTAGTCCAATTACCCATTGCCAAAGTATCAACTATTAATGATTCTGTATGAGCCATCTGAGCAAATGTCTGTTTAGTTGTAGCTGCAAAGGCTAATCGCAAACTGTTTGCCATGTGAGCAAAAGCAGAACCAATCCCATGTACAAGAGGTACAAGCACTATGATGGAAAGTGTAACCATAGTAAAAACAGGTTTCCAAGCTGCTGCTTTTATAATCCAAGCTACAATATTTCCAAATGATTTTGCTAATGATTCTAATGGGCCTTTCATTTCCATTATTCTACCAGTAATATCAGACAGGGATTTCATTATTTGTTCACCCATCACTACCTTTAAATATTCCATAAGTTGTATAAAACTACCCCAACGGCGAAAGCCAGTGTCCAACATTTTATTGGTAGCTTCTTCTGTTAAGCCCAACACATTCTGCATAAATTCTAACTGGTCATTAAGACTTTTTGCATTTCCGGTAAATACAGTCATAGCCGTAGCAGATCTACGAGTAAATCCGGTGTATTGAATTTGGGTAAGACCGGCACCTTGCAAATTCTTTATTACTTCC
>JAHIVR010000201.1 GCA_018816625.1 Nanobdellota archaeon
CCCTTCAACAAAAAAACAATTAATAAAAAGCGGTTTAATTGGAAAGCTTTTGGAGGTTAACAATCTTAAAATTGTTGAGCCAGTGGGATATGGGGAAATGCTAAGTCTTATCTTTGATTCAAAATTTGTGGTCACTGATTCTGGAGGAATTCAGGAAGAAGCTACTTATTTAGGAGTTCCTTGTCTGACAATGAGAACAGAAACCGAAAGACCAATTACTGTGGAGATTGGTACAAATACCGTTATTGGTTTTAATGAAGAGAAACTACAAGACAACCTTTCCCAGATAATCAATAAACAATATAAAAAGGGAAAAATCCCTCCTTTGTGGGATGGAAAAACTGCTGAAAGGATAATAAAGGTAATAAAAAATGGATATAATCTTTAGCTCTGATGTAGAGCTCTGGAGTTGGAATAAGAATTTTGACCAAGATGTTAAAAACGGTCTCCTTAAGTTAGTTGAACTTGCCGATGAAGAGAAAATCCCGATTACTTTTTTTATCTCTTTGAGTGATAAAGGATATAACCAACCAGAGTATGGGGAGAAGATTCTCTCTTTAATAAAAAAAATTAGATCAAAATATGTTTGTTTTGGAATTCACACTCATTGCCAAAATCTGCCTCTAAACTTTAATACTAAAAAAGACCATTTAAATAGATATTCAAAAAAAGAGATAATAAGTATTTTAAAGTGGTATAAAAAAGAAATAGAAACCATAACCAAAAAGAAGATTTTTGTTCATCGTGCCGGAAGTTACTCTATTCCCCCACTACCAATTTTAGAGGAGTGTTTCAAAGAAGCCGGGGTAAAGATAGATAGTTCGGATATCTCGCAAGAATATTCAAAAATACTTAGAATCAAGAACCTTGTGGAAATTCCCCCATCAACAAACAAAAGATATTCAAAAAAATTGAGGGTTTGGGGTCCAGAACAAATGAGCCCAAAAGAGATAATGATATTTTACAAAAAGGCAATAAAAAAAACTCGGGTGTTGGTGGTGAACTTTCACTCTTTTTCTGTTTATGGAGATCTAGGCAAAAAGGCCAGAGTGTGGCATAAAATGCCAACTTTTTTAAGGGTTTTATTGAAACCAGTGGTAAAATTAATAAAAAAAGATTCAAAAATAATTATGAAAGAAGAGAGTCCTGCATTTGCAAACCTAAAAAAGATGATAAAATACTTAAAAAATAATGGTTGCACCTTTACAAACTTTGAAAATGTTAAATAACTATGAAGTCCCCTATTCATTAAAAGAAATATTCTCTAGTTTTTTTCATAGTAAAGGGGCAAACCCAGGATTCCTCTCAGAAAAGGGTTTTACATACAGAGTTAGCTCTGGGAGAGGTGCAATCTACACAATTCTTTTGGATATAAAAAAGAGTAAGGGGGTTGGAGAAATCATCTGCCCGAACTATAGTTGCAAGGCTATTCCAAGGGCAATAATGAAGGCAGGTTTTACCCCCATTTTTGTTGATGTCAATGAAAGTATTTCTATTGATCCTGTACAATTAAAAAAAGCCATAAATCCTTTGACAAAGGCCATCATTTTTTACCATCCTTGGGGGTTTGAACACTCCAAAGAAGTTGTAAAAATTGCAAAAAAAAATGAAATAATATTAATAGAAGATTCTGCACAAGCAATAGGAAAAAAGATTGGAAATTGGGGAGACTACTCTTTCTTTAGCTTTAGAACAAGTAAAATAATCCAGGTTGGTTCTGGAGGAGCAATAATTTCAAAAAAAAGGATAGAGCTCCCCTTTAAAAAACATCAGAAAATAATAAGTTTATTTAACTTTCTTGATTTAATATTTAGGAAATTTTATAACTGGCCAAAACCCAGGGCGATAATAGAATTCTTTATAGAAAAAGGAGATAATAGGCAAATGGGGGGGTTTGAGGAGACTCTCTTAAGTAAAGGATTAATCTCCTTAGATAAAAATATAAAAAAAAGAGAGCACAATTACAATGAACTAAGAAAAGCCATAAGTAATTCCCACCATTTTAAGAATATCCTCTTTAATAGGCCAATAAGCCCCCTTTATTTTGCATTTTTAACAGATAACAAGGAGCGAGTGCTCTATTTATTTAAGAAAAAAGGGGTGAGTGCTACAGCATATTATTCCCACGTAAACTCTGATAATTTTGACTTTAATTTTTTTGGAAAAGAAAAATCGGCTTTTTTCTCTAGAAAGATAATTAATATCCCTCTGCATGACGGTCTTTCAGAAAAAGAGTTGAACACAATAAAGGAGATTATAAAAGATATAGATAATGGGATTAAATAACGTTCCTGAAAACTGGAATCTTGGAATAGAGGACCCCTTCGTTACAAAAGAGTTTGGAGAAGCTAGTAAATTTGGAGGAGAGGTATATTATGTCAAAAATGGGGAAAAGAAGGCAATTATTGTAATAAAGAAAAAATACATTTCCTTATTCTCAAGGGCTAATATCTTTACCAACTCTGAAGATAAGAGTTTTTTGGAGAAAATAATCTCTAACCTTAAAAGAAAGAAGATTCCTTATGCCAGGATAGGAAATACGATGGTTGGTCCAGAAAAGATAATAGATTTGGAAAATTCTAAAATAATAGAAAGACATACTTTCATTCTTGACTTAAAAAAAAGTGAGAAAGAGTTGTGGGCTAATTTTGATAAAAAATTAAGAAATTCTGTTAGAAAAGCTGAAAAAGAAGGGATCCTCGTATCAGAAATTAAAAATGAGAATGAATTAGAGGCATATTATAATTTAAGTTTGGAAACAGAGAAGTACATAAAAGAGAGTAAAGGAAGAAAAACATTCTCTCTCCAAGACTACTCTTTTTTTAAAGCTCTTTTGGAAAATAAATTAGGAAGATTCTTTATTGCTAAATATGGGGGGGAGGCTATTGCAGGAGTTCTTTTTTTAGTATGGGGAGATAAAAGCATTTATTTCCATAGCTGTCTCTCTAGAGAACACTCTTCAAAACAAGCCCCGAGCCTAATACAATGGACATCAATAAAGGAATTAAAAAGATATTCTATAAAAGAATATGATCTTGGGGGAATTACAATAGGCCTGGATAGGGGAGATTCAAGATTTTTTGTATATGAATTTAAAAAAAAATTTGGGGGCAAACTTAAAGAGTTTTATAATATAGAGGTAGAATTAAGTAGATTTAAAAAAGTACAAGATTCCCTAATAAAGTTGGTTTATGGAAAATGAAAATGTTTAAAGATTTTTACAAGGGAGAAGTGGCAGAAGAATATAATTCAAAAAGATTTACTAGGAAGAGAAGTATCTTTTGGGATAGATTGGATAAAAAAATTGTTTTCAATGAGATTAAGAAGACTTTCAATACAAAAAAAAAGATAAGAGTCCTTGATTTGGGGTGTGGAACTGGGCGGTTTAGTTTATTTCTTTCCTCATTGAAAAATATTGAACTTTATGGGGTGGATCCATCTACAGACATGTTAGGAATATGTAAAAAAGAATTTGATAGAAAGCATAGAAAAATAATTTTAAAGATTGGAGATACTGAGAATATCCCCCTAAGAGATGATTTTTTTAATGTTGTTATTTGTTTTAGAGTATTTATCCATATAAAAGAGTATCAAAATAGTCTAAGGGAAATTTTTAGAATTCTGAAGAAAGATGGAATCTTTATATTTGATATCTTAAATAAATTTAGTTTGCTTGGGCCCATAACAATATTACATAGAAGAATAAGAAAGATAGGAAGTAATACCCACAGGTTTTCTATAAAAGAGGTTTTTGATATAGCAAAAAAAGAGGGGTTCAAGGATCCAAAAGATTATCCAATAAAAACATTTCCTTTGAGTGGTTTTGCTTCACATCTTAGTTTTGATTTTGCAGAGCAGTTAGAAAGAGGTTTTAAAGGAATTAAAAATATTGCTGATGGATTCATTATTACATTAAAAAAATGAAAATAGCTATTTTGGGGGAAAACATTGTCCCTCCATGGACAGAAGGATATAAAAATCTTAGTTGGGAGCTTGCAAAGGCCCTAAGCGAAAATAAAGATTTTGAAATTTATTTGTGGAAAGATCCTAAAAATGACTTCTCTCCTAAAAGAAAAAACATTCATTTCATTCCGATTTTTCCAAAAAAAAGAAATCTTTTCGGAAAAATAAAACTAATAGTGAAAACAATTAAATTCCTCCATAAGGAAAAGATAGGATTTGCACACTTTATATATTACCCTAATAAGAATAATTGCTTAGCCTTTAAATTAATAGAGAGATTTAGTCGTGTTGTTTGTCTTCAAACAGTAACTCTCCCCCCAAATAAAGAAGAGGAAATTGTTTCAAAAAATATAATGACTATGACAAAGACCACACATAACAAATTAAAAAAAAAATTAAATAATTATTTTGCTTATCCTCTTATTTCAAAAGAGAAGTTTAAAAAAACAAAGAGCAAGGCCCTTCTTAAGAAGTTAAATATTCCTTCAAAATATAAAGTTGCCTTATATAATGCTGGTCCTCGACCTTGGTACGGATTTGGAGACCTTATGAAATCAATACCGCTTGTTCTTAAAAAAAACAAAAAAATTATTTTTGTCATTGCTAATAGGGATTTGGATATGCCTAATTTTAAAAAAAATCATGAATTCTTTAAGAAATGGGCCATTGACAAAGGATTAGAAAAAAATGTGAGATTCATGGGGGAATGGAAAGACGCAGATGAATTAATGAATATTGCTGATTTATTAGTTATTCCTTTAAGAAGACCTAAGATGGATTTTCCGATGTCCATATTGGAAGCTTTTGCAAAAAAGATAGTTGTTGTTGGGACTAAGGTTGGTGCTCTGCCAGAAATCTTGGATGGAAGGGGAGTTTTATGTGAAAAAGAAAACCCCGAGAATTTGGCAGGAGGAATACTACGGGCAATAAAGATAGACAAAAAAGACAAGAGAATAAAGGAAGCTAGCAAGTTTGCAATAAACTGCCTTCCAGAGAATAATATAAAGAATTATGAGAGGGCGTACTCCTCATTAAAATGAGAAAGATATTAGTAATCTCTCTCGGTGGAATAGGGGACCTTATAATGGCAACCCCAATGATAAAATCTCTTAAAGCCCACTACCCAAAATCAAAAATAGATTTGTTATTATTCCCATATGGTGGAAAAGAGGTCTTAGAAAATAGTAAATATATAGAAGATACTTATATTTATGTTGATAGAAACCACACTCTAACTAAAAAAAGACCTTCCATAATAAAATCTTTTTCTAGTACTCTTTCACTATTATTAAAATTAAGAGCTGAGAGATATGATTTAACAATATCTGTAATTCCTTCTTCCAGTAACAAACTTGCATTGTTGGCAAAGATCATTGGTGCTAAAAAGAGAATTGGTTTTGATTCTAAATATTACACTTCAAAAATAAAGATTGACCCAAAATCACACAAAGTTGATAATAATTTAAGTTTGTTAAGCCTCTTAAAAATACCCCAAAATGATAGGAAACAATATTTCCATATTGGAAAAGAAAATGAATTGCGTGCTGTGGATTTTATAATGAAGCATGGTCTAAAAAATAAAAAGATTGTTGGGATCCATCCAGGAAGTTATTGGAAGAGAACGGGGAGACAGTGGGGAGCGGATAATTTTGCTGAGCTGGCTGACGCTTTGAATATAAAAAAAGATGTTAAAGTCTTATTTGTTATAGGGCCTAGTGAAAAGGGAATAGAAAAAGAAATAAGAAGATTAATGAAAACAGAACCTATTTTAATAAATGATCAGAGTTTGAAAGATACTGCGGCAATAATAAAGAATTGTGTTTGTTTTATAGGGAACGATTCTGGAATTACCCACATGGCAGAGGCACTTGAAGTCCCAGTAGTAATTATTTCTGGGTTTGTTAATTTTAATTTTACGGGACCTTATTCTATGGGAAATAGAAAGAATGTTTTACAACCTAACCTCCTTTGTATAAAGAACTGCCCTGTGGCCCTAAGAGATGAAAAGAAAGGGGACTGCCACTACGCATGTTACAAACTAATAAGGATTGAAGATGTAAAAAGAAGAATTGATAAATTTTTAAAATAATCAAGGGTGTGGATCCCATTTTAACCTTATAATTGCTGGTCTTGCATCATTATAGGAATCCAGTACCGCTTTTCTTGTTTCTTCAGAGTTCTCGGGAGTAAAACACAGGATATGCCCTCCTTCTGGAACATCCCCCAGAAAAGGAATGGCATAATCGTTAAGAAGTTTTGAAATGCCTCTTACATCCATTCCTTTATGGGTTGGTCCGTGTTTTGGATAATCATCAAACCCAACAATTTTAACATTTGCTCTGTTGAGAAGTACATCAATTTTTAGTTGTTCTAACGCCCTTTCTGTTGCAAATGGGGTTATTGTGTAGAAATAAGGCTTCATCCCTTCAAGAGCCAATCCTGCTGCAATTCCCATGGTGGTTTGTTCAAGTATACCCACATTATAAAAGCGTGTTGGAAAATCCCGTGCAAAATTATTCATTTGGGAACAATAGTCCCCTGCTAAGAAAATTATCTTATCGTCTTTTTCTGCTAATTCGTGTATTGTTTTGCTGAATATTCTCCTCATTTTATCTCCTTTTCAACTCCTCATAGGCTAAGATTAAATCATCTGCTTTTGGGACCCCCCCATGCCAGGATGGATTATTCTCCATGAAACTTACTCCTTTTCCCTTAACAGTATTGGCAATAACAAATCTTGGTCTTCCCCCATATCTTTTTTCTAGAGAGGGGATTATCTCTTCAAAATTATGCCCATCAATTGTTGATGTAGACCACCCCAAATCTGAGAGGATTCTCTCTAAATTTGTTGGAAGAGGAAGAATATCCTTAACAAATCCAGACCCTTGTATCCCATTTTTATCAAGAACTGCAATCAAATTGTCAAGACCATGATTCGCAGCAAATAAAGAGGTCTCCCAGGTAGTTCCTTCTTGGATTTCTCCGTCTCCAACCAAAACATAAACATCTCCTTTTATCCCTAATAATTTTCTTGCCCATGCCATCCCTGCAGCTACCGGCAACCCGTGTCCAAGACTTCCTGTTGCACAGTATATCCCGTTTGAAACATCTCTTTCTGGATGAAGAAGTGTTTGGGGGTTATAACCTCTTTCCCTTAGTTTCTGGTAATAAGGGTTGCAAGAATGACCTTTGCTTAAAATAAACCTGTCTTCAGTTTTTAGAATATTATCAAATAAGGCTACAAAAATCTCTGCTGAAGAAAATGCTCCTCCTAAATGCCCCCCCTCTTCTTCAACAGCCAGATTAAGAGAGTCTACTCTTAACCTTCTTGCTTTCTCATTCAAATTAGAAAGGTCGTCAGAATTTATTCCCATAATAAAGCGGAGAGTTGTGTGTTTTTAAAGATTGTTAAAGAGAAGTATCTTTCGTAGTAAAAATCAATAAAACTTAAATAGCCTCTATTTTTTCAGAAAACATGAATTCCGCAGTGTTAATAACTGGTTCAAGTAATGGCCTTGGAAAAGAATTAGCCCTTCAATATGCTAAAGGGGGTTATGATGTCATAATACATGGTAGAGATGAAAATTCTTTAAGAGGAGTTATGAAGATAGTTCTTGATTTGGGGGTCCGTTGCGATGCCATAAAAGGAGATTTGCGAGAATCCTCCACACTGGATTCTCTTGTTGGGTGTGCGAGAGAGTTTTGTATTGACACTCTTGTCAATAATGCAGGGATGTATTTAAAAAAACCAGCACTTGAGATAACCGGAGAGGAATTAAGGAAAATAATGGAAGTAAATTTTGAAGCTCCTGTAAAACTTACACAAGAAATTCTTCCGATATTTTACAAGAGAGGGGGTGGAACAATAATAAACATCAACTCTGTGGCTGGAAGACATGGGAGTTTAGGAGAAGCGGCCTATTGTGCAAGCAAACATGCACTAAATGGTTTTTTTGACTCGTTAAGATTAGAAAATGTTGGAAAAGGGATAAGAGTAATAAATATTGTTTCTGGGTCCATTAATACAAGGATGATTGGAGAGAGGGGGGATAGAGAGAAGTCTATTGATCCAAAAGAAGCAGCAAAATTTATTGTTGAAGCAACAAAAAAATACTCTACTTTGTGCCCAGATGAAATATTAATGCGAAAAAGAGAGTAGATATTTATTCTTGTTTTTCCAAACAATCTGAAAACGGGATGTATTTTTGAATTACAACTCCTTTTTTATTCTTAGAAGCAAAGGAAGAATGCAAAAGAATTTTTTCACATCTTGGCCCGGGAACAAGTTCTCCTTTAACTAAAAAGAAAGTGTTTCCCGTAAATTTCTCCTTATTTCTTTCTAATAAAAGTATCCCTTTTTTGTTTAGGTGTATCTCTAATTCTTTGGAATCTTCATTAAAACTATCTTCAGAATGATATAAACTTCCTTTTAATGGCATCTTTAATATCAGGGGGAATATAATCTGAGCAGAAGAGAAACAAGCATCATAAAGTATTCTCCCCCTCTCAAGACCCTGAACTATTTTTGAATCCGTAGAACGAAGATAATCCAGAGAACCCCCATCCGTTATAGAATAATTAGAGCTTCCAGATAAAAATTTTTTAAAATATTTTGAAGGAAGGGAAGAGGTTAAACCCAGTGCATTAAAAAACCCTTGGGAGATTTTTTCTTCTTCATCAACTACAAGAATTTCCTCTGCTACCTCTCCCAGCAAGGCCTGTTCTGGAGTTAGATTAGAAGGATTATAGCCAGAAATTAATTTGGCTAGTATTTTGTCTTCCTGTTCTCCACAAATACAAACCAAAAGATATTCTTTTTCAGTTCCTTCTGGTTTCAATACAATAGAAGCTGACACCCCCATGTTTGCAACAATAAACCCCCCACTGGAATTAAGCTGTTGGGCCATTATTTCTGGATCTATGGGAATCCTATGGGAAATCATCGTTGGAAAATCTATCTCTAGCCCATATTCTTGGGTTTTAACGAACTTTCCGCTCCTTGAAATTATCTTTCTTCTTGAAGAAAAAGAAGGATGTTTTTTTCCTAAGATGTTTGGTAAATTCATTTAAAAAGAAATTTGGATATATTTTTAAATCTTTATATGTATTAAACATACATAAATCATTATAAAACCCGTTTCTATAAAATTATTATAAAATGGGCCTCTATCACCAGATATCAAAACTTATGCCAGAGGGAAAACTTAAAAATAGGTTTAGAAATATCTTTTACAAAATATCAAATTCCATAACTCTTGGCACTAAGATGCTTATCTTAAACAAGGAAAGGGGAATAAAAGGGAGGTTTCACAAGCCTCTTTTTGTAAGATATAGTGATTGTTTGGAAGAGTTGCCTGGATATGTTGGTAAATATGTTCCACAAAAAGGAGATGTTGTTGTTGATGCTGGGGCTTTTGTTGGTAACTTTGCTGTTTATGCTTCGAAGCTTGTTGGTCCAGAGGGGAAAGTGATTGCTTTTGAACCAGAGGAATCGAATTATAGATTATTAAAGAGGAATATAAAACTAAACAAATTGAAGAATGTAATAGTTATTAAAAAAGGACTTTGGCACAAAGACGATTTATTAAAATTCAAAACAAAAGGACCAGAGAGTTGTCTTGCTGATTTTGATAAAGAGGAAAATCTCTCAAACACGATATCGGTTGTCTCTCTTGATTCTTTCTTTAAGAGAAATAGAATAAAAAAATTGGATTTTGTAAAAATGGATATAGAGGGTGCTGAAATAAGAGCAATAGAAGGAATGAAAAATCTTATGCAAGCTAATAAAATAAATTTTGCAATAGCTTCCTACCATATCGTGGAGGGTAAGCAAACCTGTATAAAATTAGAAAAAATGTTTAAAGAGATGGGATATAAAAGTAATACTGGTTACCCCAGGCATCAAACAACCTATGCTTCTAAATAAAATCAGGTTTTCCTGGCATAAACCATATCATGAGGCCAAGAGGTATTCAATCTTTTAACCTTAAAATTATTCTTTACTAGGAAGGCTATCAAACTATCTGGAGAGTATTCTGTTGAGCTGTGCAATTCCATACTTATGTTTTGTATTTTATTTAGAATTTGTTTAGGCGTCTTGAATAAAATCTCGTATTCTGAACCTTCACAGTCGAGTTTTAAAAGTTTTACTGTTTTTATTTTGTTTTGGATAAATATGTCTTTGAGAGTTACGCAGTTTACTTTTTCTACAATAGAATTGCCCCTTGTCCCATAAAAAGAATGGGAACCTTCTCCAAAAATTTCTGAATGTATCTTTATTTCTTTTGTTGTTTTCTTAGACCATACCGCTTGTTTGAAAGGAAAAACATTCGGGAAATCATTTAATAGTATATTTTCTTTTAATAAATTAAAATTTGTGTTTGTTGGTTCAAAAGAGTATATTTTTCCTTTTGGCCCTACATTTTTAGCTGCGGCAATAGAGAAAACCCCCGCATGAGCCCCAATATCAATTATAGTATCTCCTTCTTCTAATAATTTTCTCTGGTAAATATCATAGTTATATATGTGGTTTATGATGTTAAAGCTTGTGCTAAATACTTTGTGTTTGGTGCCGTTTCTTAATCGATAAACAGAAATTTTCTTTTTATTTATGCGTAATTTGTTGGCAAACCATAAATAATAATTTTTAAGCAAACAAATAATTTTAAAAAATGTTTTAAATTGTGACATCCCTTTACATCTCCCATACACTTTAAAAATATTTAGATAAAAAGATAATTTATTTTTATTTTTTGCTTACTGCCATTAGACACCCTAAATAAAAAAACCTACTAATTACTGTTGCTACGGCCACTCCAAGTACCGAATAATAATATCCGTATTCCAAAGTCCAGACTATGAAGAAATAATTAAGAATAACATTTAATAAAACCGCAACCACTAAAAATTTGGCTACTATCTTTTGTTTTGATATTGATATTAAATAGGAGGTGTGCATTGTGGTTAGTGGCCCACTAAGGAGTAAAAGCGACAAAATCCTTAGGACATCTGTTGCAAGAATGTAATCCCTTCCGAAAACTATCTGCACTATATATGGGGCTAAGAGAAGTGTCCCAATTATTCCCATTAATGAAAAGAAAATTGTTACCCTTATTGATTTCTTTAACATCTCTTTTAATTTTCCTCCCTTTAGTCTACTAAAAATTGGGAACATTACAAAAGAGAAGGTAATAAGAGCGGCTGCTGAAGTCATAAGGCTGAATGCGGCCCGATAGTATCCTATAAATTCGGCAAGAACATATCCCCCGAGCATAAGAATATCTACATATCCAAAAACTATTGCCGAAAGAGCGGTTGCGGATAAGGGGATTATAAATCCTTTTATATGTTTCTTCTCTACCTCTGGAAGGTTTTCTTTCTTTTCATTTAAGAAAGTTATTTTCTTTTTCATTAAAAAGAAAATGAAGATAAGGGAAAGAAAATAAGTTAGAGATACAGAGAACATTATTAAAAAAACATTTAACTCTAGGGAAACAGAATATTTTAGTGAAAGAATAATGGTTGCCGGAACAAGAATTAATCTAGCTATTTGAAAGAATATTTCTTTAAGAAGAATTGGTTTAAAATTATTTGAGGCCTGGAAAAGTCCTTCAATAAAATTAATGAAACTTAGGGAAATTATGAAAAAACCTCCAGAGACTAGAGCTAGAAAAACTGGTTTTTGAAAGAAGGCCTCTGCTAAAAACTTTGACAATAGGGCCAGAAGAATAGTTACTCCAAGCACCAAAAAAATCTTTATTTTTAAAAGATATGCAGAATAATTTTTTGCTTTTTTAAGTTTGTTTTTACCCAAAAATTTAGAAACAAACATGATTGTGGTTTGTTGTATCCCCAAATCTGCAAAAGCCGTAAATAAAACAACTGTAGAAAGAGCCAGGCTATACAACCCAAATAATTCTGGCATTAAAAGTCTGGCAATGATTATAGTAAAAATAATTGATCCAACCTTCCCAGCAAGAGTTGTTGAGAATTGAAATAATCCATTCTTTACTGCCATCCCAGTATATCCTTTAAATTTTCTTTCTTTTATAAGATGTAATAGTGAAAAAAAACTATCTTGATTCTCTCCCATTATAAGAAAAAAATAAATCTCTTTTTATTTGTTTGCTATCTAAAATATCTATCTTTCTTTAATAAGATCCCAAGTGGTTGGCCTAAAGAACTCATAAATTAAAGAAATCCTCTTGATCTGGTGTTCTTTAATAAAAATATATGAGATGTCTAGGACAAGATGAAGAGTCATTCCTATCAAAATAAAATAAAAATAAGAATGAATAAAAATACCTGCTAAAAAAAATAAAATAAGAATTTCCGCTCCATGAAAAATATTTGGACCAAGAAACAATCTTTTCCTTTTTTCAAGGCTTAATGCAAGAGTTTTTTTTTCTAACATAACATGCCACTGGTAAGCTTTTTTTAAACTAAAAGATTTTTTCCTATAAACAAATTCCAGATAGTGATCAAACTCTATTAAAAAACTAGATAAGAAAACAATAAAGGCTTCAGTAAAAGTTACTTTAGGAAAAACAAAAAGAAGCACGAGGGCCAAAAGAAGGCCCAGTACTATGTGTTTTAAAGGTCTCATTTATCCTCTATCTTTTTTACAATATCTGTAAAGGCTGGTCTTGTAATTAAAACTCCCGTAGTTATCCCAATGATTGTTGTTATTGCAAAACCTTTCAATAATCCGGCACCCGCCCATAAAAGAGGTAGAAGAGATACTAGGGCCGTAAAGTAAGCTCCAAGAATAATTGCAAAGGCTCTCTTCATCCTTTGTTTAATACTTAGATATTTGGAGTGTTTGGCCTCATCCATTATGATTATCTGTTGGTCTATTCCTGTTCCTATCGTGGCCAAAATACCTGCAATACTCGGAAGGTCTAAATTCCACTCAATAAGAGAGGCTACCCCCAAGATAATGATTACTTCAGAGAAACTTGTGAGTAAAAGTGCAAGAGAAGATTTAAAATTCCTGTATCTAATAAAAACAACTATTGCTACTGCTAAAAGTGCTGTTACTCCGGCAATAACTATCGCGTTTATGAACTCCTTCCCTAATACTGGAGAAATTGTGTCTAACTTTACTATTTCTAGTTTATAAGGAAGGCTTCCTGTAATCAATACGGTTTGAAGATTCTTCATTGAGGCTTCTGCATTGTCTATTGCTTCTTGTCTTGTTGTCCCGGAACCAGAGCCGGATATAGAAATTTGGGTTGTAATTATTCCTCTTAAATCCTCACTTATGAGTAAAGAATCAACTAAAGTATCATCAACATAAAGATTAAGTTTTTCTGAGAGGTAGTTGCCCTGAGCAGTTGAATTGGTTGAGAGATCCCTAGTAATATTTGCATGTCTTTCTGCTGCCTCTTCGCTTAAATAAATAGAAAAACGGAAGTTACAAAACTCTCCTCCCTGATCGGAAGGGAAACAGGATTCAATACCCGCACATGTTGCGTCATTCCTACAAACAGAAGCGATGTCTCTATTTCCACCTATGAAAACTGTTTCATTACCTATCTTTGCTTCGAATTTCCCTTGTTTTGAGATTAGCTCTTGGAGATCTTTGGGAGTTGCTCCAGCTATCTCAACCAACATAAAATTATTTCCACTTAAATCTGAAACTGGAACAACATTTACATCGGCAATTCCATAAACATTCAGCCTGTTGCTAACCGTTGCTACCAGATCATTTACCTCGTCATTAGACAGTTTTTTTCCTTCTGCCTGGATAAGAGCTCTTGAACCCCCTGCTAAATCAAGACCTAATTTGAGGTTTGTTGCTGGAATTTCTGCAACAGTTATGTTTGGAAGATGTGGAGAGAATAAAATTATCTCAACATCTTGGACTTTAAAGATAGTTTTAACACTTTGCTCTCCAAACTGTTTTTCTCCCATGATAGAAGAGTAATCTTCTAAACTAGAAACGGGTTTGTCATCTATAGCAGTTATTATCTGTCCCTGTCTTAATCCTTGTTCAAAGGCTGTTGAATTGACCTCAATACTAGTAACAACTATCCCTTTTTCAAAACTAGGAATTCCAAATATAGATATGAGAGAAAGGGCCAGTACAATTATTAAGAGCCATATTTTCCAAGTAAAATTGAACTTCATCTTTTTTTCTCCTTGTGTTCTACATACCATTTAAGGATGGACACATTGGTTATCCAAGTATTAACCAGATCAAATGCAAGCCCTATAACCAGAACAGTGAATATTTGTGTTAAAATAACAGAAAAAGAACTTACGACAAAGAGTGCCACTGTAACTGCCAAAAGCGATGTTAGAGTCATTGTTGTTCCTGTTTTAAATGCCCCCATAATCCTATTATTTAATGAGCCTTCATCTCTCTTCAATAGGCGGGTTGTAAGTAGGATGTCTGTGTCAACAGAATAACCTATAAGCATTAGGAAAGCCACAATTCCTGCTGTAGACATTTGCATTCCAAAAATATCTACTAAGGCAAGAGTCATTACAATATCGGCAAAGGCGGAAATGATTACTGCAGCAGAAGGAATTGCTGTTCTAAAAATAATAAAAACAACTATTGCCATAAAGAAGAATGCAATTAAAATAGCAATTAAAAGTTGTTTTTGAAAACTTTCGCTCAAACTAGAACCAGTAAACTCAAAACTACTGTTTTCCTCGTTTAACTCGTGCCCAAAATACTCTTCCAAAACTTTTTTTGTTGTTTCTCCATCCGCTTTTGTCTGGATAATTATTGCTTTTTGCTCCCTTGTAACAAGATCATAAATTTCTCTTGTATGTATTCCCTCTAGCTTATCTGCTAAATCTACTTTTAACTGCTCAGCATTCTCTTTGTCATAAATTGTTGCGCTTGTTCCTCCGGTCAAAGAGATGTCTTTATTAAAAAAATCCCCGTGTGTTGCATAAAAACTTGAGATAATTATTATTGATGCCACTAAAAGCCCTAATGGAATTAAGAGCATTAACTTATAGTTTCTATCGTGCCAATTTCCAATTTTTGTTGGTATTTCTTGTTTTGGTGTTTCTTCCATTTTATTTGGCATGCGCGGACCGTAGACAGACTCATTGTGGAATCTCTATGGGTGGTACTTTTTCATTTCTTACGTAAGTTTTACGTAACATTTGAGCATGATTGTGTGTGATCTTTAGATATTATAAATCTTATGGAGGGCTTATCAAATGTGTTATGGTAACACGCCCACGCCGTGAATGTACCCTTTTTGGTATAATTGGGGGGCCTATAATTTCTTAAGCTGATCTCATGTTTATTCAACTTGTCGTTGCTGTCCAACATTTATAAATCTTGTGGAGAAATTTATGGATAAATGTTGTCATGAATTTCTTAAAATCATCTGGTTTTTTGTTTTTGAAAATATATTAATGAGTATAATAATAATTAAAAAAGACATTTTATAGTTATTGGTATGCCATCAACATTTAAATCTAGGTTAGATGAGATGAAAGAAGCGGGGATAATGGAACTTCCTGCAGATTCTAATAGAGTAGAACTCATTCTTTATGAAGGGGCCACATATAAATTACCAAAAACACGATTTGATGAAGAAGGATGGGGAGATCGTCCCCTCAATATACCTGGTTTTGAGCCCACATCAGAAATGACCAATAACCAAGGAGATAGATTTATTGGATATGTAGCTAAATATGAAAATGATCATATCTTTCTATCTGGTTGCATGATGAATAATAAACCTGTAAGAGACCATTCTTTGTATTTTCATCAAGATACTATACATTCTTTTCAAAAAATAGGAATTCTTGAGAAATAATGTGATAAAAACTAGGTATTTGTTTATTTTGGGTTAAAATCATCTGGTTTTTTGTGCAAATACTTTAGGGTAAAACCTCACGAAAAAGACCAATTAAGAGAGGAGATAAAATTATAAATCCAACTATTACTGCCAATATAACACTTAGTAAAACTGCCCCAGCCATTATATCTTTTATTGTGCCTAATTGCTTATGAGGCTCTAAAGTAATAAAATCAATTAGTTGTTCTAAACAAGTATTTATTAATTCTAAGATGATTACCAAAAAAGAGACAGAGAGAATTATTATAAAGTCAATTCTTGAAATTTCAAGTAATAATGAAATGGTTAAAATGCCCAGCCCTATTACCATTTGAATTTTAATGTTTCTTTCATCCGAAATCCCTCTTGAAATTCCTTTTAATGCGAATAAAAAACTTTGTGAAAAGCTTGTATTTTTCATTTGATTTTTCTCGGAAGTAAAGTGCTGGGGTGCTGTCGCCTCTAAAAGTTATACAAGAATACCCCTACTTAAACATTATTACCATCAAGCAAATAACCGGCTCTTTGTTCATTTCTTAATCTTCAATATAAAGGTTTATCTTGTGGTAGGGGGTAGATTATTTACTCATTATTTTACTAGAAACATTTATATACCTATTGTCACTTATATAATCACTATGGCAACAACAATACAAATAAGTAAAGAACTATTAAAAAAACTTCAAAACATGAAAATACATGCAAAAGAAAGTTATGAAGATTTAATCTGGGATTTAATCGAAGATAGAATGGAATTTTCAGACGAGACAAAAAAGAATATTGCAGAATCTGAAAAAGACATTAAAGAAGGAAGAACAGTCTCCTTTGAAGAAGTAAAAAAGAGATTAGGCATGTAAAATGTATGTGCTCGAGTTTTCTAAGAAAGCAGATAGGCAATTAGATAAATTACCAATTGAAATTCAGAAAAGAATTGTTTCTGTATTAAATAGATTATTAATTCGCCCCTTTTCTCATGATATTAAAAAACTTCAAGGATCGCCATATTATCGAGTAAGAGCAGGAAAATATAGGATTATTTTGGATATAAAACAAGATAAACTAATTATCTTGGTTTTAGAGGTAGGTCCTAGACATAAAATTTACAAATAAAATATAATCTACCAATGATATTTCTTAGAAATATAATCTAAATCCTGCTCAATAAAAGGCCTCATTGCCTGCCCAATTCCCACAACATCTCTGGCTTCAGCTTCTGATAAACCAGGCATAATTTCATTTTTAACTTTTATTAACACTTCTTGGGGCAGAGAAAAAGAAGACCTCATAACTTCATGGCAGATTCCAGTAAATCTTCTTCCTTTGAAGTGCAAGTATAAATCAACATCATCATAAGGTTTATTTTCTGCATCCCACCGACCTTCAACTTTTAAAAGCTGATCAACAGCTCTGGCAATTCTTTGACTTAATTTTTCTTTTTTATCAAGAGTAACCTCTTTATCAAAATATTCTCTTATTGGTATTTCAAAATATCTATCTGATGCTATCCGATCAAATTGAGGATAAATAACTTCTCCCGCATTACCCCCAACAAAATTAATAACCCCATTAACAAACTCACTTAAAATATATTCATCTATTGTGGGGAATTTATATGTTTTATCATTTACAGAAGAAACAAGTGTTGCTTGAAAAACTCCTCTTCTGAAATCACTTTCTTCTCTTTGTTTTTTGAATTGTTCTGTGGGCATTATTTAATAATTTAAACTATCTTTTAAATCTTTATTGTTCTATGGACTATATATTCTTCTTCAAATCTAAAGATTTTTAAACAATTTTTTTCTATTTAAAATATGGGAAAGGGGTTGTCAATTACTGCTTTTATTTTCGCGTTTTTATTTCCTTTATTAGGGCTAATTTTAGGAATTATAGCAGTGTCAAAAGCCAAGAGTGATCCAGATGCTTTAAGAGGATTAGCAATAGCAGCAATTGTTATTGGTGCTCTTGGATCATTATATGTTTTGTCTTTGCTTTTGTAGTAAAATAACGAGTTTACAAATCTAATTTTGATAATTGAACAAAATCTTTAGTCATTGCAATTCCAAAGCTATGAACGTTGTAACCCCTATTTGTTATCGCATTATCAAAATCAAAAAGCCTGGCTTCACTAAAATCTGGAGAGATTAATATGTTTCTTGGTTCTATATCTAGGTTCGCTATTCCTCTCAAGTGTGCTTTTCTAACCACCGAAGTTAAGCCATTTTTTAAACCTCTATTTAAAATAAGCCTTCTGTCAATTTTATGTAATACCTCTCCAGGAACATATTCCTTAAGGAAAGCATAATCTCCTCCAACCCACTCGTAATCTTCTATTAAACGAGGGATTTCTTTTATTCCTCTAGCTCTCTTAAGGGCAGCTTTTTCTCTATTTATTGCCTGTGCGTGTTCCCCTACCTCATCACAACCTTTTAGAACATAATCTTCTCCATCTCTTTTAACTCTAAATACAAAACCCCTATTAAAAGGTAAAAGGGGTTCAACGTACTCCAATGTAGGATCTATTCTTCTAACTCTTTCTTCAAAATCAATATACATTTTTGTTAGTTTAAATCAGATGAATTATCTTTTAACGTTCCAGGTGTGCTCTAGCTTCAGCAATAGCAGAATTAACTATCTCTTCTCTGTTTATATCGGCTCTTGTTTTGGAGGACTCGTATACTGCTCTTATATCCTTCCCTTCTCTGCTCCATCTTTTGTACTGGTGGTCTGCTACCACAACAGCATATTTTGTGGATCTAATGAAAGGATGAGTTAAGATAAAACGTCCTCCTCCACAATCATAACCCATTGCAAAAGCTAATCTTCCGTAAGTTCCTTCTATTCCATTAAACCTTAGGGAATACTTCCAGTCCTGGACTCTTCTTGCTAAAGTAAGAGATTCATCGAGACTCAATCGTTTTTGCGTTCTTACCATTTTAATTTCGCCCTAGGCTCCCGCCAGAGTATAAAAAAATAAAAGTGTAAAAATAAAAATAAAAAAATTTAAGAAAAGTTAGTAATAACTTTCTCCGAATTCTCCGGATTTTTCAGGCTTCTTTCCGATCAATACAATCAAAACAACTAACAATACAATAAATACTATTGCAAGGATAACTGTTAAGATTACAATTGGATCAGTGCTATCTGAATCATTACCGTTGTCTGCATTGCCACTGAATGTAACAGTGTCAACAAGCTCTCCACTCATAGTAAGTACAGTAACATCGAAGCTGTATTCGCCTTCAGCATTAGGCATAACTTCAATAGATTGACTTGCACCCGCAGGCACAAAAATCATGCTTTCACTTACGCTAGCTGGAGACTCAACAATTACTCTGTAACCGGCAACACTATCAGTTGGGTTAACGATCCATAAACTGTTTCCTGACTTGAATACGCTTCTTGCGAAGTCATTGTCTACAACAACCTGCATAGCCTTAGTTGAGCTTGTATCATCATTCTCAACTGTAACTTCAAGTGTATAGATTCCTGAATCAACACCGAAAGGAACTTCTAAGTGAAGTGTTCCGTGAACAGTGTCATCGTAATCATCGTCTTCGTCAGCACTACTACCTTCTTCACCATAGTTCTTGTATCCATCAATAGCAAATACTTCATCGAAGTACTTAGTCTGGTGAACGTTAAGTTCTGGGATACTCACAGTAACAAATGTGTCATCAAGATCGTAGTAACCTGTGTTTTTCACAACAACATCAATTGGGAAAGTTTCCCCAGCTGTAAGCTGTTGGTTTGCAGTTATTGACTTAACTGTTAACTCATACTGCTGTCTTTCTACAGTAAATTCGTAAGTATCACTAATATCGTGATCCTTACCTTCAATTTCTACTTCAAGTTCAGCTGTATCGAAAAGCTCGTCATCAAGTTCGTAAGGAACTTTTAATGCAACAGCTTGTATATACTCTGAACCGTTTCTAACTCTAAATGAGTCAGTTGTAGCAGAAACTTTTTCTTTTCCTGTATCAAGAGTTACAGTCATTGTAACATCTCTATCATCTGCTGTAGCAGTGAAGTAAACTTTAACAACTACTTCATCACCAGCTTGAACTGTAGGGTTGCTCCATATATGGACTCCATCAACTTTAACCTTGTCAATAGTACCAATAACGCCAGCACTTACAGTAGCCATAACAGCGAAAACAGTAACGATTGCTAAGAAAGAAACCAAAATATTTTTGGCATTCATCTTATTTTCCATTTTAAATTTAGTTAGGTAAGAAACTTCGTTTCTCATTATCCTCATCTATTGAAAATCATTTATAAACTTTATGGTGGTGTCGTAATTACACAGTTACAATAGTACTTAGTGTTAGTTACATCACGTGAACAAGATTTTTATCGTCGATAAAGACTAAAAAACGTATTCTGGAGAAATGCCTCTTTTTGTTGCCTTAAAATGTTGGTTTTGTCCAGGCTCCCATTTCAATATTTCTGGCATTTTTCCATCTCTTATGTGGATATTAAATTGTGATGCAGTGATGTCAAAGTCTTGTTTTGTAGCAGGATCATGGTTCCAGTAGTGTGGCCATTCAAGAGTTGTTCCCATACCACAATAATTGTCTACATTAACCATCCCAGCAACTATTTCATAACCTCTTCTGTGGAGCTCAACAACCGCCAATTTACAACAATTTGTAGGAAAACCCCCATCCTTCCAATTCTTTACTTAACTTTTCAAAAACTTCCTGTGCATCTGTTTCAAGAGTCATAAATTTCAAGAATTATTCCAATTTTTAAATCTTTTTATATATCTCTAGTCCTTCTTTTGCATCCTCTACAGGTGTTGGTGCCTCATTAATTATTGTAATCTCTTTGTCTTTGGGCAGGGCTTTAAGCAGAGCTTTCCACTCTTTTTCTTCTGTTTTTTTATGGTGCTTTTCCCCTTTCTCACCATAAACTATTCCCGAGAAATGAATATGCAAATTATCACTTTTTAATTTACTTAGTGTGTCTTCAAATCGATACTCCTTTTCTCTTGCAAGGATGTGTGCAAAATCAATACAAAATGAGCACTCGGTGTCTCTAACAAGCCGTGCTATTTCTTCAACACTTCCAAACACATTTATTTTTCCAGTAGTTTCCGGTGCTAATTCAGGAGTGTATTTTTTCTCTTTTCTCTTTTCCTGTAAATCCAACATGGCTCTTTTGATGTTTTCATATGTTTCTTTTTTATCCATCTTCCCGTAATATCCAGGATGAAAGACAACAACACTTGCATCAAGCCACGTACCAATTTTCAAACACTCAAGTATTCTTTCCTTGCTTTTCTCAATTTTATCTTTATCCTCGGAATTAAGATTTATCCAGTAGTGAGCATGAATGCTTAGGCTTATTCCAAGCTCTTTTGCTTTTTTTCTTATCTTCTCTGCATCCTCTTGTTTCTTTATGTACGCTCCGTAAGTAAACTCTATTTCACAAGCTTTCAAACCTAACTTTGAATACTTTTCAAGATTAGGAATAGCTTCTTTCACTCCTCCAAGTCCCCCGGGTCCAAATTTTATCATAGTAATTTAAGAAAGAAGAGGTTTAAAGAAGTTTTGAAAAACTACAAAAAACATAGTTATAAATATAAGCGTTACCTCTATAAACGATGGGAAAACGCTCCTGTCACGTTGACGGGAGGGTAATTGAGTATACCTCGGATACTCTTGCCTGTGCATCTCCGAGATTTCGTTCAAGAACAATTGATTGGAAAACCCTCCTTAATAACGGCAGAACCTATGTTTTAGACGCTGGTCGTTTTAAAGGAGAAGATATAGCCCCGTATCTTGAGAAAATTGAAAATGGCATGAGGGAAATGGGCTATAGTAATGGCTCGGTAATTCTCTTACACACTGCCGCCTGGGAGGCGTTCCATAATGTCCAAAGACACACTTGCGGTTGCAAGGCTGGATGTCCTGTTGAAATGCATGTATGCCTCTCCCCAGAATTCTCTTTTGTAAGTATAAGGGGGGTTGGAAGAGATTTCAACATAGAAAGAGCTGTTGAGTCTGCAAGAAACGCAACAACTGAAAAAGGGCTTCTAAAAACAGGAGGAAGAGGAACCCACATAATGTCTAAATGTGATTTTCTATTTGGGATGAAATCAAGAACCAAAAAAGGATTTTTTACAGAAACAATGGTGGGGCAATTTCCCCAAGAAGATAAATTATAAAATAAAAAATAAAATTAAGCCCAATTAAAGGCTTAAAAGTTTGATCTTTGTATCGTTTGTTGCAAAATTTTTTGCAACTATAACCTGAACTTTTGCGTCTTCTGCAGCTCGAATTATAGGTGATGTAACAGTTCCATCAATAACAATAATTGAAGGATTAAGCTTCATTCTACTCATAGCGTTTCCAAGACCCCTAGACGAAAGAGTTTTCATTTCATTCAAATCCGAATCCAAAAGAATTGCTTTTCCACTGCCCTGGTTTTTATCAGAAAGTTCCGCAAGCTTTTCTTTTTCAGCATCACTTAGGGCAACAGTTGTTTCTTCAGTTTTTTCCTGTTTGTAGCTGTTGTCATTGTAGCTGTTTCTAGCATATCCGTTATTTCTTCCGTTTCCTCTTGATAAAAATTCTTCAGGTGTAAATCTCTTTCGTAGGTTCATTAAAATTTCTTTACCGTTAAGTTCCTCAACTTCTTTTCCCTCTGGAGCAACACAGATTGCTTTAACTCTTGCATTATCAACAACATTTTGAGCAATAAGCTTTCCTCCTCTATCTCCATCAAGGAAAAGTATCAGGTCTTTTTCCTTACCAAGCTCTTTTATGTCATCAGGAAGCTTTGTCCCATTCATAGCGATAACATTCTTCACACCATTTTTTAAAAGGTTCAGAACGTCTGCCCTTCCTTCAACAACAATTATCTCTCTGTCGCTAAGATCTCCGCAAGGAAGTTTAGATCTACCATACTCTCCTATGATTCCCATTTTTGCAGAATCTTTTATCTGATTTGAGATGTCTCTTGAATCCGTGGCTCCTTCAATACTACCCATTAATTTCTTAGCTCTTTCTATGATGTAGTCTCTCTTTGAACCCCTAACATCTTCAATTCTTTCGACTTCAAGCTGAGAATCACAAGGCCCTATTCTTTCTATTGTTTCAATAGCAGCAGCAATTAAAGTAGTTTCGGACTGGTCTAGAGCGGTGGGAACTTTTATTCTTCCAGTAGTTCTTTTATCTTGTCTCTCTATTTCAACTTCAATTCTTCCTATTTTCCCTTCTTTTTGAAGCTCTCTCATCTCTAAATCTGCGCCCAAGAGTCCTTCTGTTTGTCCAAATATGGCCCCGATTATGTCAGGTTTTTCTAACGCACCTTCGGCTGTAAAATTTGCATGTATCATATATTTTATTGATACCGGACTAATTTTTGCCATTTATACTTTCTCCGTATTTAATTTATTTGAAACCTAAAGGTTTCTAGAAAAATATCATATTAAACTTCTTACTCTTCCCACTTACTCTAAAACATAACGAGTTTATGTGAATGTGAATGTGAATGTGAATAATATACTAATAATTTAGTGATATTTTCCTAATACCTATCCATACTTTCTGGAGTTTTTAAACCTTTGTATCTAGGGCTGTTTGTTATTACTACAAGAAGGTTACAAAAGAGTAAGATTTATAAGGTTTAAAAGAGAGTGATTAAAATGAGCTCCCTAGAAGAAGGAGATGTAAATGAATGGAACAAAGCAACCGATACTATTGCTAGAAATTACTTTTTTCTTTATGATTATA